>DAOPXQ010000044.1:0-12174 GCA_035352395.1 Treponemataceae bacterium
TAGCATTTCCAATGGTCTAATTAACATCAAATTGCGAACAAGACTGGACACAATCTATCCGGCGGATGACTATGCGCGCGAGAACTACGAAATCTTCGTCATGGACGCGATTCCACTATCAACGCCCATTCGCTTGACGAATGACCATCTGGCCGATTATGACCCGTATTTTTCGCCTGACGGCAGAAAGATTGCTTGGTTGGTGAACGTCGATCCGCTGAAGGGCGAGATTTCTGACGGGGTCTACTTGGGCGATTGGGCTATCAAGATCGCGAACGCTGACGGTTCCGGCGCCGAGTACCTGATTCAGGACGGCAATATCAACAGCAAGCCGTCATGGGGCCCGGACGGCAAGACGATTTTCTTTCATCGAATGGAATATGATCCCTTGATCGATTACAAGTTCGGTGTTTTCTCGATTGACGTCGAGACGAAAGCACTGAATAGATTGACGCAAATAAACACGGGTTCGAACGAATATCCCGGAAATTAAGCGATAAGGCGGTCGATCGCGCATAACCGCCTCGACCGCCGTATCGCGCATCGTTTTTTTTTTATAACTGCGACATTATTACCAGGGACGCCGTTTCGTCGGTGTATACCGGCGCGGGATCCATGCCCGAGGTGAGGTCGGCCACGCTCAGCGCGGAGCCCGTAATGTCGGGCGTGATATCCGCGCTGACCGGCGCGCTTACCGCGGCGGCCTCGGGCGTGATATCGACAGCCCAGCGAAGCGCCGCCGTGGATAACGCGGCGGTGCCGCCGTTGTCGGGAAGGCGAAGCAGCCACTCATCATAATTTCCGCATCCAAAACTAAATGTCCTCCCCGACACGAGGAATCCGCCGCCTGAGAGCGCGAGGAGACTGCCCCTTTCAAGCGTTTCGGAGAAGGTGCCACCGTAGCGCTTTGACCATACCGGAGAAAGACCTGCCGAACTCAGGCGGATCAGCGCCAGGTCAGAATCGTAACTGCCGGAAACCGAACGCCAGGCGCCACCTACGACGATGTCTCCCGACGCGAGACGCGTCGCCGCCGGCGCGTAAACCGAATCCCAGAACCACGAGGAAACGACGTTAAGGGTTGTGTCCAGGTTCAGTACGGTTGCGATGCTGTCATAGTTACTGGAATAGAACAGGGTTCCGGCTCCGCTTGCCCCCGGGAGCCATTTCGACGAACTGGGGTTTCCGTTTCCGGGTTGAACGCCGACCGGAATTCGCGCCCATCTGATTACGCTGTGATCGGTGGCGCTGATTCGAGCGACATTGAGCGTTAATGCTTCAGTGATCGAGCCGCGAGTTTCCTCGGCGATAAGAACGTACTCATCGCCGACTTTGGTTAGCGACGTCACGTTAACGCAACTTTCCGGAGTATCGTACATGGTGAACGAAACGGGACTGCCGTCGGAGGCGCATTCCAGCAACGCGACGTTGTTGCCGCTGGAATCTTCCGCGTTGTGGCCGAACGCGAGGGCGAAACTGCCGTCCGCGTTGGAAACGAAGGCTCCCGGCTGATAGTAGGCGATCGTGGCGGGGTTTACGCGCAGAATCGAGTATTGGCGGGCGAAAGTCTGGCTTCCGTCGGCGGCATAGCCAACGATGGCCAACGGTACCGCCGCATTGTAATTTTCGTAATTAAACTTGTAGTACGCCTTGAATACTCGCCCGTCGGCGGCGCGATGGATGAAGTAGCACGTCCAAGGCGTCGACTCCGGCAGATTCACACTATGCGTTCCCTGATAGGTAAAGTCGCTTCCAAGCGTCGAGGCCTGACCGAATAACGCCATGCGGAACGTCCCATCGTTCATGGCGATCAGCTGGGAGCCGGCTTCGCCGATATCCGCGGCGCCGAACGTTCGGGCCCACTCCGCGCCGGACGGGGCGGTCGTCGCCGTGGCGAACGTAAATTCCCGTGAAGCCGTTTCGCCGAAACTGTACTGGTAAGCCGCGGCTTTCAAGGTACAGTTTTTCGCGATTACGATTTGCTCCCCGTCCGAATACCGCAAACTGGACGTGGTGATATTGCTTCCGTCTATGCTGTAATATGTCGAGGCGTTAACTCCTGCCGAATTGCTCAGGCTGACCCGCGCGAAGCCGGCGGTTTCCTCCAGTATGGTTATCGTGACGGTCGGCGCGGTAGGTTGCTCTCCCGGTTGCTCGCCCGGTTGGGTGCCCAGGGTTCCGCTAAGATAACCGCTGCCGCCGCCGCTGAGTGTATATGACAAGGTTACGGTATTACCGCTGAAGCTTCCGTGGATCGTCATGTTTCCCAATGAGCTCGCCGGCAAAGTATGATTGGAGATCTCGCCATCGCTGATCGTCCAATTGGGACTGGTCTCGATTGTAACGGCAGTCATATTGCGCGAAACGGTGCACCTGATGTGTACTACTTTGCCATCGCTGACGGTTAAATTAAACCCGTTGCCGTCGCTATAGGTTCCATCGGTCGCGCCGGACGCGTTTGTCGCGTCGTCGGGCATCTTGCAGGAGAAAGCCATCATCGTCAAAAGCAGCGCCCCAAATACCGCTCGGCACATCGCGTCTTTGCGCATAGCAACCTCACTTATCGCTTTTTGTTCCTTGAGCCAACCGCTATGGGTTGGCATATATCTTTTATATACTATCTATGAGGTATTCCGCAAGATCGGAATCGCCCCGGCTTCTTGTAAAAAAAACGCTTTCACAAGATTGAGCCGCCCGATATACTTGATCCATGGCGATAATCGAGGCAACGGGCCTGTGCAAGGCCTATGAAAGCGCGGTCAAGGAAGCGGGTCTCGCGGGAGCGGTAAAGCACCTATTCAAGCCCGAATACCGCGAGATCAACGCGGTTAGGGACGTTAATCTTTCGATCGAGTCGGGGGAGACGGTCGCGTACGTCGGGCCGAACGGCGCGGGAAAATCGACGACGATCAAGATGCTGACCGGGATACTTATGCCGAGCGCCGGCACGGTCTCGGTGAACGGCATGGATCCCTATCGCGAGCGCATGGAAAACGCGCGCCGCATCGGCGTCGTGTTCGGTCAGCGCACGCAGCTGTGGTGGGACATCCCGGTTCGCGAGTCCTTTACCCTGATCAGGGACATTTACGGAATAAGCGCGGCGCGCTATCGCGACAACCTTTCCTACCTTACCGAGGTGCTTGGGCTCGCCGAGTTCATGGACATGTCCGCGCGGAAGCTCTCGCTCGGTCAGCGCATGCGGGCCGACCTCGCGGTCTCCTTCCTCCATGACCCGGCCGTCGTTTTCCTCGACGAGCCGACGATCGGGCTCGACGTCGCCGTCCGCGAGCGCATCCGCGCCTTCCTCGCGCGCGTCAACCGGGAACGCGGCGCGACGATCCTCCTTACCTCGCATGACCTCGACGACATCCGCGACGTGTGCGAGCGGCTCGTGATCATCGACCATGGGACAGTAATTTACGACGGGAAACTACAGACGCTCCTTGACCTTTGCGTGCGGACTCGCACCATGCATCTCAGGCTCGCCTCGGGAGGCGATGCGCTTGCGGCGAAGCTCGACAAGAAGGCGAACCTGCAGACGATCGCGCACTCGGATTGCGAGATATCGGTGGAATTCGACCGCTTCGCGCTTTCCGCCCGCGACGTGGCCGCCCTCGCGATCGAGTCGGGCGACGTTATCGACTTCCGCATCGACGAGCCGGACATCGAGCGCGTGATCAAGAACGTGTACGAGGGAAAGCTCGACCTCGCGGGCGCGGGGAAGTGACATGCTGAGACTCGCCTTGCGGAAATACCGCCGGTTCGCAGCGCTCGCGATTCAGGAGACCCTCGCGTACCGCATTCCATATATCGTGAACATGGTTTCGATCGTCGTAACCTACGCCGTCATCTTCGGCATCTGGGCCGCCGTGTTTTCAGGTAAGGCAAGCGTGGGCGACTACGCGTGGGCCGAGATGAAGACCTACCTCGTCATCTCCCTTTTCATGAGCGCGCTCGTCTCCGGCTCGAGCGAGTATCGCACGTCGCGTCAGATCCGCACGGGGAACATCGCGATCGAGCTTTTAAGGCCCGCGGACTACCAGCTCTCGAGCCTCTCGATCACGCTCGGGAATTCACTGTGCGAGGGGGTTCTCGTCTCGCTCGCGTGCCTCGCGTTCGCCTTCGCGACCGGTCCTGGGGTATTCCCCCCGGACGCGCTATCTTGGGCGCTCTTCGTCGTATCCTGCCTCATCGCCATCGCGACGAAGTTTCTCCTAGTGTATGTCTTCGGCCTCGCGTGCTTTTGGACGAACTCGCTCATGGGAATCTCGTGGCTCAGAAAGGGCCTTACCGATTTCTTTTCCGGGGCGCTTATACCGCTCGCGTTCTTTCCCGGATGGCTCATGACCGTCGCGGACTGGCTTCCATTCAGGAACATCGTGTGGGTCCCGGCCGGCGCGTTTACCGGACGCATCGCGGGCGCGGACCTCGCTCGCTCGCTCGCCGTCGGCGTCGCGTGGGTCGTCGCCCTTTGGCTTATCGCGCGGTTCGTCTGGTCGCGCGCGATGAGAAAAGTCACGATACAGGGAGGCTGAGGCATGAAGGCGATCAATACCGTTTGGCTCTTTTTCCGCTTCCTCTCGCAAAACACGAAGATCAAGCTCGAGTATAAACTCGATTCCTTCATCCTCTTCGTCTCGGGCGCCGCCCTCCAGGCTCTCGGCTTTCTTTTCATCGCCGTCCTTTTCTCGAAGGTCCCTAACATCGCGGGATGGACCCAGTGGGAAATCATCTTCATGCTCGCAGCGATTTATATCTCGGAAGGCCTGGTGTCGTTCGCTTTCGAGGGCGCGTGGCAAATGGCCTTTCTCGTGAACTCCGGCGAGATGGACCGCATGCTCCTCCGTCCCGTCTCGCCCGTCCTCCAGATCCTTACCTTCACGATGGGAATCCACGGCATCGGGAACATGGCGCTCGGCGCCGTCCTCCTCTCGCTTTCGCTATCGCACGTGCATGTCGCGTGGACCTTCGCCCGCGTCCTTTTTATCCCGATTTTTATCGTATCCGCCTGCGCGATCCGAACCGCGATCTCGTTCGCCGCAAACTGTTCCGCGTTCTGGCTCAAGTCCTACTACAACGCCTTTCCCCTGATGGTTTATCAGATGGCCGACTTCGCGAAGTATCCCTCGTCGATATTCGGTAAGGCGATCGAGTCGTTGATTCTCTTTGTCCTTCCTTACGGTTTCATCAGTTACGTGCCCGCATGCTGGCTCTTTGGAAAGGCTTGGTGGGGCATCTTCGCCTGGGGATCCCCGCTCGTGGCCCTCTGGTGCTGTCTCGCCGCGCGATGGGTTTTCTACCGGGGCTTAAGGCGCTACGATGGGTCGGGCAACTGACGCCGGTGCAGCGCGCGGGGTAAGAAAGTGACACAGGAAATCGTCAATCGGATTTGCCTCGCGGAATTTAGCTCGCAACCCGTTTCCATTGAGAGGAACCTGACCGGTATAGGAAGTTACGTCTATACGCTCACGTTCCCCTCGGGAAAATTCATCCTAAAAATATCTCCCGACCGGGGAGTCATCGAAGGTTCCTCGTATTGGCTAAGTCGACTGAAGGACCTGCCGATTCCCATTCCGAGAATCGTCGCGATAAACGCCGACGCGAGTCCCGCGTATTGCGTATTGACTTTTTTGGAAGGTAAGGATCTAGGCGCCGTCTATCGCGCGCTGACGGATTCGCAGAAAAAGGATATTGCCCGACGGATATTCGAGTATCAGACCGCGGTTCATGGGATTCCGCAAGCGAATGGTTTTGGGTATTTGCGATCTTATACCGATTCCGCGAATATGAAACCAAGTTGGTCCGACGTAGTGCGCTCGCATATTCAGAGATCGGAAAAACGAATAATCGAGAATGGTTTGTTTTCACCGGATTACGTCAATCGCGTTACCGGCTTTCTCCCGCGCTTTCTGGACTACTTTTCCGGAATCGAGCCGCGCGCTTTTTTTGACGATACGACCACGAAGAATCTCTTGATCGACGATGGAAGGGTAACCGGCATTATCGATCTAGATTGGATTTGCTTCGGCGACCGTTTATACGTAATCGCGCTGACGGCGATGTCGCTGCTCGCCATGGACGCCGATCTGGCGTACGTCGAATATTGGAAAGGCCTGGAGCGCTTAAGCGCGGATCGCGAAAGGGCTTTACGGTTCTACACGCTCGTTTTCTGCCTGGACTTTATGTCCGAGAAGGGGATGAGGTTCAACAGAGACGCGATCGAGCCCGTTCAGTCGGAAGAGATCGATAGGCTTAAAGGCATATTCGAGCGATTGGAGATGGAAGCGGGAAAATAACTTCCGTCGATAAGCCGCCATGACGGTTCATTCCCCGAACCTGAATAGCAGCATGCTGACGTCGTCGCGTTGCGGGACTTCGCCCTTGAAGGCGTAGAAGGTCTCGAAGGCGCGGATCTTGGCGCGGACGAGGCCATGGACGCGGTCGCGCTCGGCGTCTATGACGGGGCCGAGATTCTCGACGGGGAAGGTAACGCCCTCGGCGTTTTCCTGTTCGACGATGCCGTCGCTCAGCACGAGGAGGGCGGTGCCCGGCGCGAGGCGGAGGGTACGTTGTGATATGTGTGGTTCCTCCACGAGGCCTACCGGGACGTTGTCCGCTTCCTCGCTGACGCGATGGACCGAGCCGCGTTCGCACGCGTATAGAAAGGCGTGTCCCATGTCGCAGTACTCAAGCTCGCCCGTGCGTTCGGAAAAGCGCGCGAAAAACCCCGTTAGGTATTTTTCAAGCTTGAAGGCGTCGAGCACGATGCGATTTAGCTTCGCGACGGTTTTCTCGACCGGGTCCGCGAAGTTTGCGTTGCACATAAAGCCTGCGAGAACCGCCGTTATGATCGCGGCGGAAACGCCCTTGCCAGATATGTCGCAAAGGCAGAAGAACCATTCTCCGGGCGCGTACTCGAGCGCGTGGTAGTAGTCGCCGCCGACGCCCTGCGCCATGACGGCGGAGCACGCGATCGACACGCGCCCGCTCGAGAGCGAAAGGCTCGGCGGTACGAAGCGCCCCTGGATTCGTGTCGCGGTATCGAGCTCGCGCGCGTGCTGGTTCATTGCGTTAAGGAGTATGTCCTGGGACGATACGTGCCCCCGGAAAATCCCCGCCTCGTCCACGAGCACGTATTGGCACTCGCCGTCGCGGCCAATCTCCCCGCGCACGCGCTCGGTAACTTCCTGGATGTACTCGTCGTATCGGAAAGTATCGGCCTTGCGCATGATCTGCTCGACGCTCTGGCGCTGCAGGAGGTCGCGGCCGAAGGGCTTGCCGAGGATCTCGACCAAGTCCTGCGGGACGATGACTCCCTCAACCTTAGCGTCGTCGTCGACGATGGCGATCGCGTCGCGGTAGGGTTCCTTTAGTTCCGCGAGGAGCTCGTGCACGGTAGTCCCCCGCCGCGCGTACAGGAAGGAGCTCGCGATCTTCACGATGCGCTCCCCAGCGATCTCGGTGCGTTCCGCCCGCATGATCGTCATTCATCGCCTCCCGCTTCCATGAAATTAGCCTCGAAGGTTTTCTTTACCGCGACGCAGTTGCGCCGTTCCGTGTAGACGACTCCGTCGTTCCAGTACTCGAGCGCCGCGAACATCGCGTTGCCCCCGTCGTGCTCGTCGCTTTTCTTCGTTTTCCACGAGACGTAGCTCATGAGTCCGACGAAGTCGCCGCGCTCCGCGTACTCGATCCTCTTGCGGTTGAAGATGTTCCACTTCTCGATGTCCGCGAATCCCGGCCCCTCGTCCTCGACGATGAGCCGCGCGCTTTCCGCCGTGAAGAGATGCCATACCTTGACGGTCTTCGAGGGGTCGCAGCCGTTTCCGTGCTTTACCGCGTTCTTGATGATCTCGCTTACCTGCTGCTCGAGGAGGAGCCGCTCGTCGGTCTTGGGCCTTGAGCGCTGGACGAGCTGTAGGGTGTAGTACCTGATCTGCCGATAGTCGCTTGGGAAGACCGAGAGGTGAAGTCCCTTGCGGTCAAAGAGCTCGCTCGCGCCGTCGATAAGGATCTCGTCGCTCATGCTTGGCCCCTTATCCGGTTCTCGGCTCCCGCGAGGTCGGTTTCGATCGGGAGGATCGAGCTCATTCTGCTGAGCCTGAGGAGTTCCTTAACCATGCCGCGCGCGTTGCAGAGGCAGAACCGCGCGCCGCGGTCGCGGACGTCCGAGAAAACCTGAAAGATCGCGCCGATCCCGCTTGAGTCGACGTAGTGGGTTTCCGCGAGATCGAGTATGAAGTGCGCGTGTCGGTCGCGCGAGGCGAGCGCCGAGTAGCGCTCCTTGAATTCGGGGGCCGCGTACATGTCGAGATCCCCCTTCGTCGCGAGGAAGACGATGCCTTCCCGCGTGGTTGACGTTATGTCCATGGATTAATCCCCCCTATTCGATCTTGAGTACCTGAATCGCGCGGTCGTCCGCGTTGACGTCGCGCTCGCCGGAGTCCGCGACCGTCTTGAGTATCCGCTCGGCTAGCGCCTCGGCCGAAAGATAGCAGTTTTTCCTGATTATCTCGCCGATGTCCGAAAGACCGTAGAGGTCTCCGGATTTCTTTCGCGTCGAGGGCAGGCCGTCGGTGAACGCGCACACGATGTCTCCGGGCTTAACCGCGATTCTGCGGGACTCGATCGCGGTGTCGGCCGCGATGCCGGCGGCGGGCCCGAACTCGACGATCTTCGTCTCCATGGTGTCGTGGCAGAGGACCGCGGCGCAGGCATTGCCGCATCCCGCGATCTCCACGGTGGACTGCGCCGGAAGGTAGCGGGCGAGCGCCATCGAGACGTAGCACTCGGTCCCGCGCGCGATGAGGTCGGCGTTGAGCCGTTGGAGCATGCCGTTCGCGTCGAGGGTTGTGCGGGCGAGGATGGAGAACCACGCGTCGAGGTAGACGATGCCGGAGAGGCGCTCGGGGTCGTTGGCGGTGACGTCCGCGACGCACATGAGAAAGCGACCGTCGTTCGAGCGATGCGCGAGGCAAACGTCGCTCCCGGTCGACGCGGCGAGATCGACCGCTTGGTGGAATCCCTGGAAGTCCGCGCGACGCCGCGCGATCGTCCATTGCGCCGCGAGCAGCGTTCGATGGCGCGCGTCCTCGTCTGCCTTGGCGACTTTCTTATTGCGCGAGCGCGCGTTCTTCAGAGACTGGGAGAGGAAGGCCTGAAAGCTGTTAGCGGCGACGAGGTCGTCCTCGCCGAAACGATCTTTTTTCCGCGCCACTACGATCGCGATTCGCGTTTCCTTTCGCGTCGCGATCGGGATGAGCAGCCATGAGCGATACCGCGCGTCCACGATGGCTCCGTCGTTCTTGCGCTCGTGGCGCAGGGACGCGGCCTCGAGGAGTTCCTGGAGGCGCTCCGTCTTGTCCGTCGCGAGAGGGGAAGGGCCGTCGCCCTCGTAGCGACCGACGGAAGGCCTTTCGGAGGTGATGCGCTCGACCGCGGCGACGTCGTCGTCGGGGAACAGCGCGCGGACCGCCGCGGCCGCGGCCGACGCGAAACGCTGGCCGCTGACGGTAAGCGATCCGTCGATGTCCTTTTCGAGTTTCGTCGCGGCCTTGAGCGCGCGTTCGTGAATTGCCTGTGGTTTCATGACAC
This sequence comes from Treponemataceae bacterium, assembly GCA_035352395.1. GTDB lineage: Bacteria > Spirochaetota > Spirochaetia > Treponematales > Treponemataceae > Teretinema. The sequence continues at coordinate 9,595 of DAOPXQ010000044.1, forward strand.
GGACTATACGACGCGACCATTTTCGGATTGTTAGTGTCGCGTTAGATTTGCGTGAATCGCGAGGGATCGCGACGCGTTCCCCCTATTTTAAGAATTATCTTGAGATGATGAAGGCTTGGATGATTTGCAGGATCGGGAGGATGGCGCACACCACGATGAACATCGTCTCGAGGAAGAGCATGCGGCGATCGGTCTCGTTCGCGTTTACGCGCGCGTACACGGAGTCGAGCGTGGAGAGGCGACGTTCGATGGATTTCGTCCAACCCACCGTGTCGAACTGGCCGCATAGGTTGTTGAAGATTTGGCCGAGGAAATAGTCGCCGATTATCTTCGTCGAGTTCTCTAGGTTCTCCAGGATGAAGAGCGCGTCGAAGCCGAGAGCCTGAATGCCCGCGAGTTGGGCCTTAACCATTTTAAGGCGCGCCGTGTTTTTCGTGAATTCGATGGTGATGTCGTCCTCGGCCTTGTCGAGCCAGCGGTCGAGCAGCATGTCGAGGCTCCTGAGCTCGAGGAGGAAAAACACCGCCTGCTCGACGACGAGGAGAATGTCCTCGTAATTTTTTTCGGGGTCGATGATGAGGCAGCGATCCAGGTCGAAAAGGGCGTAGTCATTTGCTCGGTAGCTAAACGAGCCTTTGAGGGTCGCCGCGATTTGCGAGGCGTGGAGGTCCGTTCGCGAGGTCTCGCCGTTGAGGAGGCACGCGATGGTTTTACCGTTCGCCCTCACGAAGCTTTCTGGGTTTCCGACGTCGGTGCCGACGCAGTACGCCGCGTAAGTGTCGCGCACGGTCTCCGCGAATACGTATGGCTCGAGTGTGATGGCGCCCCTGATGCGCGCGAAGAATTTTCTGAAGGATTGGTCGACCCAGGATTCGATCGAGGTTTCGTGTCCCTGGATCGCGATTGGCGTCGAGCGGATTTTGTGGAATTTGGCAAGCTCGAATTTTCCCGTGATGCGGACGCACATGGAGATGGCGCCTTCCTCGAAGACGCGCGCGTTGAGGCGCATGGAGTCGAAGGGAATGCCGTCTTTTGCCCTGAGGTGCGCGAGTTCCACGGAGAGGGGGCGAGAAAGGCGAAGCGAGGCTGGGGTGTCGCGACCGCTCGCCCCGCGCGAGTCGGTTTGGTCCGCCGGCACGATCGCCGCGACGTTCATGAGGTCTATCGAGCGCCCCGCGTCATATAAATAGATGTAAACTACTTCTGTTTCGAGCTTCATATTGAAAGTATCGACAAAAGCGCGCGGACTGTCCAGAAGAAATTTCGCTCGCGGGGAATGCTTAGTTCGCGGGGCTTAGCTCGCGGGGCTTAGCTCGCGGCGGAAAGTCGGATCGCGAGCAGTTTGACGCCCTCGACGATGGCTTCATGCTCGACGTGGGAGATTCTTTCCGCGAGGCTTTCGGGAGTGTCGCCCGGGACGACGGGAACTCGTTTTTGAAGAAGGGTCGCGCCGGTGTCGCAACCAGCGTCGACAAGGTGAACTGTGCAGCCGGATTCCGCGTCGCCCGAGGCGAGGACGGCCTCGTGTACGTGGTGGCCCCACATTCCCTTGCCGCCGAATTTCGGGAGCAGGGCGGGATGGAGGTTGACGATGCGGTTCGCGTATTCGGAGATTACGTCGCCCGACATGATGGTAAGGAAGCCCGCGAGCACGAGGGCCTTGGCCTTTGCCTCTCTCGCGAACGAAAGGACGCGGTCCGATACGGCGCGTCTCGCTTCGGCGCGAGGGACCCCGGCCGGCGGAAACGCGAAGGCGACGGGGATACCGCGCTTAATGGCGCGCTCGGTCGCGTAGCATTCGCGGTCGGCGATGATGATCGCTATCTCGTAGGAGTCCGCCCCCGCGCGTCCGGACGCCGCGTCGGCCTCGGCCGCGTCGATGAGCGCCTGGAGGTTAGTGCCTCCGCCTGAAACGAGAACCGCGATGCGCGTCATGATTTCTCCTTGATGGTATACAGGATCCATGAGTCGGCCTTGGAACCGGATCGCGTGCGATACAGGGTCATTTCCTCGCCGGTCTCGGTCTCCACGGTGACGTAATGCTTGTTAACGTATCGCTCGCCCGATCCGTTCTTGCAGCCGCGAAAGGTTTTATTCGTGCCGAGCTCGCGGGCGACGCGATACTCTTTGCCTCGCCAGGTAAAGACGCTAGGCGCGCCCGGTTGGCCGGATGCCATCGCCGAGGCGTCGAAGCTTCCCTTCATGGGCTGGATCGGCTCGCTGATGAGCCGCTCCGCGGGTCGTTCCCCTTTGGGATCGTTACTCGAAGACGACATCTTCCTTGCCCCGGGCGACGCGTCCGACCTCGTAGGCCGGGAAACCCTGCCCGTTGAGGAAATCGATCGCGGCCTTCGCGTCTTTCTTGTTTACCGCGATGATGAATCCGAGTCCCATGTTGTAGGTGTGGTACATGCGGTCCGGATTCGCGCCTCGGCGGACAAGTTCGTCGAATATCGGGAGGACGGGCCAGCTGCCTTTTTTGATCACGGAGACGAGGCGGTCGCCCGTGGCGTCGCCATGCACGCCGCCGGTCGGGTACATGCGCGGGATGTTCTCGTAGAACCCGCCGCCGGTTATGTG
>DAOPXQ010000045.1:0-12107 GCA_035352395.1 Treponemataceae bacterium
CGCCTGGCACCTGATCGCGGGAATCCCCGATCGGGGCTATCTCCGGTTGGTTCGCTCGCTCGAGGCGGATCCCAAAAAGCCGCGATTAGGCGACGGAAGGACCCCGCTCCATCTCGCGGCCGCCTCGGGAAATACGGACGCCGTCCGCCTGCTTTTGGCGCTTGGCGCGGACCCGATGGCCAAGGATTCCGATGGGGCGTATCCGATCGATTTCTCGTTCGCCGGCGGTCACCAAGACTGTTCCGATATTCTCCTTGAGCGCCGAGCCCTTACCGACTATACCGACGAGGAGTCCCGCACGCTGCTCCATCACGCGATCCGCCGAGGAAACGGCGCGCTTGCCTCGTATCTGATCGGCCGCGATTTTCGCGTAGGTACCCCCGACCGAATGGGCGAAACCCCGCTGATGGTCGCGGTGTTCGCGGGCGACGTCGAGCTCGCCTCGACGCTTATCGACCACGGCGGCGACGTTAAGGCGCGGCGACACGACGGAAAGACGGCGCTCGATATCGCGGAGGCGCTTAAAAGCACGGCCGCGATGCGGAAGATGCTTTCGGACGCGATGGGGGAGGCGGGAAATGATTGACCCGACGGAGCTTGACCGGGTGTCCCTCGACGGACCCGACGAATGGGGGAACTCGCCCCTCTCGATGGCGCTTGTCGCCGAGCGGTTCGATGAGGCCGCGCGCCTTCTCGCGGCGGGAGCGAGCCGCGATCGGTTCGACGCGCTCGGCCAGGGACTGTGGCATTTCGCGGCCGGGTATCGGAAAAAGGCGTACTTGGACCTCTCTCTTTCATGGCCGTCCGATCCAAACCTCGCGAGGAAGGACGGCGCGTGTCCCCTGCACGTCGCGGCGTCGACGGGAAACGAGGCCGCGGTTCGCGCCCTTCTGGGCATCGGGGCGAATCCCTGCGTTCGCGACGCGCGGGGTGACCTGCCCTTAGCGGTCGCGGTGGCGCGCGGCGAGGGCGTACTGGTTAGGCTTCTCGCCGAGGCGATGCCCCCCGAGGGCTGTTGCGGGGACGGGAATACCGAGATGCATTACGCGGCCGCGTCGGGAAACGCCGCGTACCTTGCGTATCTCGTCGCGCGGGGAATCTCGGTTGACGTCGCCAATTCGCGCGGCGAGACGCCCTTGATGATCGCCGTGCTCTATGAGCGCGCCCAGTCGGTAAAGTACCTTCTTTCGCGCGGGGCGAATCCCGACCGAAAAAACGCGAAGGGAATCTCCGTGCGCGAAATAGCGCGCGCGCGCCGCTCCGCCGCAATAAATCGGATGCTCGCGGAGGCCCTGCGCTAAAGGCTTGGAGAAAGCGTCGTTTGTGCTATACTGTACGCTGTCTTAATAAAAAGAGGGGTCTAAGATCATGAAACGTATTCTGTTTTGCGCGTTTTCCCTACTGACCGCCGGATTCATTCAGGCCCAGTCCGTGGCCATTGACGGGGCCATAGCCGGTTCCGTGGGCAAGGTCGAGTCGAAGCTCGATGCCGGCACGAAGATCGCCGTGCTCAATTTCAAGTCCCCGTCGCCCAAGATGTCCGACTACGTGATCGAGGAACTCGTGTATCGGTTCGTGGACTCGGGGAAGCTCGCGGTAATCGACCGCGAAAACATCAACCTGCTCCGCGACGAGATGAAGTTTCAGCTCTCCGGCGAGGTAAGCGACGAATCCGCCCAGTCTATCGGTAAATTCCTAGGCGCCCAAGTCGTCATTACCGGTTCCATCGACGATTCCTTTCGGTTCCGCATCAAGGCTATAAACGTCGAATCGGCGCGGCTGCTCGCCGTTAGCTCGTTCGACCTCGCGCGCGACGCAAAAACCAAATTCTTGCTCGGCAACTCGTCCGACGCAAAGTCCTTCCCCGCGTCGAGGCCCTCGGATAGCGTACCTGCCGTTTCACCGGCCCAACCAAGCGTTACTATCACCTATGGCTCGGGCAATACGGCGGATAAGCCCCTGAAGGTCCCGTATCGGGTCATTACGATGAGGGGAAACGAGAAGGAATGGGAAGGCATTACGCCCTTCGCAGTCGCGCCTGAGGCGCAAGTGGCGGTTAACGGTATCGCCGGAACCGAGTTTCAGTATCTCTACATTTGCCGCGATGAACGGAACCTATACGTCAGGTTTGACTTTGCCTCGGTTAATCCTTTAAAGAAAGCCGCTAACGTTCGCGGCAGACGACTTGCGTGCTCCGTCGATTTTATTCTGTCCGATGAACGAAATATGTATATCCAGTCCTACAATGACGTTCAGGACGTCAAGATAGGGACTGTTTCCGGTATATATGACGGAAGGGCGAAGAAATCCACCGACGTTACCGAGTCCTTCTGCTCTTCCCGCAACTCGGCGACCTGCTGCGAGTTCAAGATCCCTATTTCTTTGTTTAGCAAACTAGTCGCGAATCCGTTTCCGATCGTGGCCTATGTATGTCAGTTTGACACGGACTGGAAGTTTACCCGATTTGGCGATGGAATCCCCTTGGCGTACTTAACCTTGGAATAAACGACAAAAAAGCCGGAAACCTGAACCGTGGTTCAAGGGATTCCGGCTTTTTTTTTGACCCATAGACGAGTCGAACGTCCGACCTGCTGCTTAGGAGGCAGCCGCTCTATCCAACTGAGCTAATGGATCATCTTATATAAATGTATACACTACTTACTATTTCTTCTCAATAGGGTCGGACTTGACACTTTTTTCCTAAGTGCGTAATGTACAACGCATGATGCGTTACAGGTGTTGCATAAAGAGGGTTGCATATGGCGCCCAAGTTTAAGGTTTCCCGAGAGGAGATACTCGAGGCGGCGTACGCGCTGCTGCGGGATAATGGATCGGACGCGGTCACGACGCGCGCCATCGGCGAGAAATTAGGCGTTTCTTGCCGGCCGATCTATTCTTTTTTCCCCTCAATGGAAACACTTCGCGCGGATCTGGTTGTTACATGTATGCAGGCTCTCCACGAGTATACGCATCGCCAGTTCACGAAGAATTCATTCCTTAATCAGGGCGTCGGGTATATCTGGTTTTACCGGGAATTACCGAATGTCGCCGACTTCCTCGAGCGAAATTGCAGTGCCTCGATGCTGGAAAGCGTCGAGAGCCAGCTGTTCGAGGAATTTCTCGCCGTCTCAAAGGGGAATCCCGAGTTAGCGGGCATCACCCATGAGGAATTCGAGGGTGTGTACACCAAATTGTCGGTGTTTACCTCTGGCCTCGTGATGTACGTCCGAATGAACTGGGTTGAGTTCTCCCTGGAGGACGTGATCGAGCTTCTTAAGAGTACGGGAGAGGCTCTTTTTATGCAGCTTCTGTCGAAAAAAGAGAATACCGCTATAGGACCGGGCCAGCGCGCCCGCGGTCCCAAGGAGGAGATATGAGCATTATTCAGTTAAACCAGGCAAAGAAGAACTACATGCTTGGCAAGACGGTGGTCGAGGCCGTGCGCGGCGTCGATATCGACATTTCCGCGGGTGACTTCATTTCCATCGCCGGTCCGTCCGGCTCCGGAAAATCGACGATCCTTAACATGATCGGACTGATCGACACCCCGACTTCGGGCGAGGTCATGATCGACGGGAAGGCGACGAGCAAGCTGAGGGACAGGGAACTCACGAACCTTAGGCACGACTTTATCGGCTTCATCTTCCAGAGCTTCAACCTGATCCCGGTCCTTACCGTGCGCGAGAACATCGAGTTCCCCCTGCTTCTCGGAAAGAAGCCGAAGATCACGAAAGAGCACCGCGAGTGGATCGAGTACCTGATCGGCGAGGTCGGGCTCGGAGACCACCTGAAGCACCGGCCGAACGAGCTTTCCGGCGGACAGCGCCAGCGCGTCGCGATCGCGCGCGCGATGGTCACTAAGCCCGAGGTCGTCCTCGCTGACGAGCCGACGGCGAACCTCGACTCCAAGACCGGCGAGCAGATTCTTGCGCTGATGAAAAAGGTCAACAAGGAACTCAACACGACGTTCATTTTCTCCACCCACGACATGAAGGTCGTCGACATCGCCGACCACGTCGTGCGGATTAAGGACGGGCTGGTGATCGAGAACACCAGGAGGGCGTAATATGGTTTGGGCAATCGCGATCAGGAACCTGTGGCAGCACAGGGCAAAGACCCTGATTATCGGCATGCTCGTGACGATCGGCATAATGCTGTCGTTCGCGGGCAACGCCTTCATAGACTCGATGATCAAGAACATATCGGGCATTTTCACGAACTACTATACGGGCAACGTGCTCATCACCTCCTCCGAGACGATGGGCGCGAGCGTGTTCGGGTCCGAGAGCGAGGACGCCATGTCCTTCCCCGTAACGCCCGTGCTCAAGGACTTCGACCGCGTCATGGAGATCGTCAAGGCCGACCCGGGCGTCGAGTCGGTCACCCGCCAGCTTTCCACCTACGCGATGTTCAACATCGACGAGCTCGGCATGGACTACGCGTGCTTCTTCGGCGTCGAGCCCCAGTACTTCGAGGTCATGAATGGCGTCGAGCTCGTGCAGGGCCGTCTCCTTATGGAAGGCGAGGAAGGAATGCTCCTTCATTACGACCTGTGGAAGAAGTTCAAGGAACAGAAGTCCATCGACCTGAAAATCGGCGACTCGATCCAGCTCAACAACTTCGGCGTGGGCGGGCTCAAAATCCGCGAGGTCCCGATCGTCGGCATCTTCAAGTTCCCGCTCGGGAACAAGCGCATGTTCGACATGAGCTTCCTCGACGCGAAAAGCGCGCGCTACCTGATGGGCTCCAATTCCGGCGTTCGCGAGAAGGTCGCCGTTTCCGCGGAGAAGACCGCGCTCCTTTCGGACGACTCCGACTTGGATAGCCTGTTCGGCGACGACTCCTCGGCGTCGTCGGTAAAGACCGAGGGCTCGGGAGCGGTCTCGGCCGCGAACGTGTTCGACATCCTCGGCGACGAGAAGCCCTCCGTAAAGCCCGCGGACCAGCCGACGAGCTGGCACTACGTCGTCATCAAGACGAAGAAGGGCGTGAATCCGGACACGGTCGTCAAGCGGCTTAACGCGGCGTTCGACGACGAGGACCTCATGGTGCGCTCGCAGGGATGGGGAATCTCGGCGATGCCCGACTCGCTGACGTACTTCGGCGTGCAGCTCCTCTTCAACGTCGCCGTGTTCATTCTCGGTTTCGTCGCGATCATCATCATCATGAACACGCTCGTCGTGTCGGTGATGGAACGCACGAGCGAGATCGGCACGATGCGCGCGCTCGGGGCGCAGAAGGGATTCGTCACCAAGATGTTCATCGCGGAAACGTCGTTCATCACGCTGGTGTTCGGCGCGATCGGCATGGCGCTAGGCGCGGGGATAATCCTCGCGCTCAATAAGATCGGCATCCCGACGGACAACGACACGCTGAGATACCTCGGCGGCGGCGGGATCCTGAGGCCGACCATCGGCGCCTCCCCGATCGCGTTTAGCCTCTGCTTCATGGCGCTGATCGCGCTCTTGTCGTGGATTTACCCGGTAATGATAGCCCTCAAGGTCAGTCCCCTGAAGGCTATCTCGTCTGATTAGGAGAGAGAGATGATACTGCCAAAAATCGCGCTCAGAAACCTATCGCGCCAGAAGAGACGCAGCTTCCTCCTCGGGGGGGCGCTCTCGTTCGGCATGTTCATCCTCGTCGTGGTGAACGGCCTCGCGGGCGGGCTTCTTTCGAGCATACAGAAAAATTTCGGTGACCTGATATCGGGACATATATTCTTCCTTCAGATCGAGAAGGACGAGAACGGCAGGGTAATAAACCTTACCCGGGACGATTCGGCGTTCCTCGAGAAGATGAAGGAGGCGGGCATCGCGTATAAGTCCGTGTCCCGTCAAACCTCCGTGTACAGTTCGGTTCTCTATAACGGCGAGTCGAGCCAGCGCGCCGTCACCGGCGTGAACTGGGAAGAGGAAAAGGATTTCGGGAAAGGGCTAACCATGATCGCCGGCAGCCCGGACGGAATGGCGAATACCGACGGAATCCTCATATCCATGGCGTTGGCCGAGCGGCTCAAGCTCGTGCCCAAGAAAAAGCTCGCGTACGCGGACGCCGCGAACCTTAAGCGCGAGCTTAAGATCCAGTGGAAGAAGGACGGGAAGTCCTGGAACCTCGACAAGAAAGTTCAGGCGGAGACCAAGCGCATCGAGGCCGAGAACAAGGCCAAGCAGCTTGAGCTCGCGCCGAGTATCCTTGGCGAGGAACTGCTCGTCCAGCTCGACACGATCCATGGCCAGAAGAACGTCGCCTCGTTCCGCATAAAGGGAATATTCGACGCGCAGATGGACTACGCGGCGTACGTCGACCGCGAGACCCTTAACGGATACGCGGAGATGCCCGCCGGATCGTTCAACATGACGGCTGTCAAGCTCAAGAACGTCTCCGGTCTCGATCAAAAAACGATAATCGTACAGTCCCTGCTCAAGGACAAGTACGATCTCGTTCCGTACTCGAAGATCGCCGGACGTAGCGCCAATGTCATCATCGGCGACGTGAAGAAAGAGGGATTTACCGGTCAGAAGACGATCATCACGAACCTCAATAACGAGCTTGGCTCGATCGTCGGGATCCTTAACGGGATTCAGGCCGGGTGTTTCGTCCTCTTCGTGATCATCCTGGCTGTCGTCATGGTCGGCCTCGTGAACACCTTCCGCATCGTCGTGTACGAGCGGACGAAGGAAATCGGCACGATGCGCGCAGTCGGCACTCAGCGCTCGCAGATCAAGAACCTGTTCCTCCTAGAGGCGGGTTTCCTCGGTTTCGCGGGCACGATTCCCGGTACGGCCCTCGGGTTCATCGTCCTCAACGTCATCACGCTGTTTAGGCTTGACTCGATGGCGGAGATGGCGCTGTTCCTGAACAACGGGCATCTGCAGTATACGGTGAGTTTAGGCATGCTGGTCGGTTCGATCGCGATCGTAATCGCCTTCACGCTGCTCGCCGCGCTTATTCCCGCTCGGCGCGCCGCGAAGATGGAACCGGCGCAGGCGCTTCGCACGCAATTTTAAGCAAGACCGCGCGAATGGCGAGGCTCTGTCCCCGCCGTTCGCCGCAAGGAGAAAACATGAAAAGGACGAAAAGGATCATAGCCGCGCTGTGCCTCGCGCTCTGCGCGTGCGCCGCGCTCGCCGCGGAAACGAAGGACTGGAAGAAGGTCCTCGCCGTCATGGACGCGCTCGGCAGTTTCAAGGAAACCGATTTCGCCGCCGAGGTGACGATCGTTTCCGTGAAGCCCGGCGAGGACGACACGACCTACGTCGTTCGGTACTTCCGTCGCGACAAGGACGAGAAGTTCACGATGGTCATGCTCAAGCCCGACACACAAAAGGGCCAGGGATATTTCAGCGTCGGCGACGACCTTTGGTTCTACGATCCCGAGAGCCGCAAGTTCGCGTTCTCGTCGCTCAAGGACAGCTTCCAGGACTCCGACGCGCAGAACTCGGACTTCTCCACGAGCAGCTACGAGAAGGACTATGACGTCACCGAATCATCGGAGACGAAGCTCGGAAACTTCGAGGTGTATCAGCTCACGCTCGTCGCGAATTCGAAGTCGGTGCCCGTCGCGAAGCGGAAGGTTTGGATCCGCAAGGACAACTACCTTCCCCTCAAGGAAGAGCACTACTCGGTCTCCGATCGCCTGATGCGCACCATCGCGATACCGAAGTACCAGACCGTCAGCGGAAGATTCGTGCCCGTAACGGAGCTTATCGTCGACAACCTGAAGAAGGGCGAGAAGACGCAGCTCACGCTCGCGAACGTCTCCATCACCAAACTGCCCGACGCGGTGTTCACCAAGGAATACCTCGAGCGGGTCAATAAGTAAGGACGGCGCGGAATGAAGAAGACAATACGCGCGGCCGCGCTTACCGTCGCTCTCGCGGTCGCGGTCCCCGCGCTTTCGTTCGCCGACGAGATGGACGACCTGTTTTCCGACGCGTCGACCGAGATCGAGCAGGCGAAGGTCGTTGACGACCTTGAGAGCTCGATGTTTACCGCGAATCCCTTTACCTGGTCGGGCGACCTGACGCTCGAGGGCGGCGCCGGCATCGGCTACACGAAGACGATCGCGGAGAGTCCCGATTGGGCGAACCCGAACGAAAGCCTTCTTTTCAACTTCAAGACCCGCCTCTGGTTCGACGCGCGCCCGGACAAGAACTTCCGCGTCTTCGGAAAGTTCGCGATGGTGTATCCGTTCAAGAAGGACGCGAACCTGACCGTTTGGAACAAGTATCTTGAAGTGGACGAGTTGACGAATATATCCGTCAACAACATCGAGGTCTTCGAGATATTCGCCGATTTTAACTGGAAGGAAGCGCTGTTTTTCCGCGCGGGAAAGCAGAACGTGTCCTGGGGCTCGAGCTACTTCTATCAGGTTGCCGACCCCTTAAGCGTCGGGGTCAAGGACCCGACGGACCCAACCGCGGACCTTGAGGGACCGTTTGCCCTGAAGGTCTCGCTGCCGTTCGGGCTCAACTCGGTGACCGTCATCGGCGCGCTGAAGGAGTCCTACGTCAAGGACCTCGCGAGCGCGAGTATAAAGGACTTCGGCGTCGGCGCTAAGGGAGACTTCTACGTCAAGGTGCCGGAAAACAAGCTCTTCGGCAACGGACAGCTCTCGCTCGCCGCGTACTATCAGCGCAATCTCTCGCCGAGGTTCGTCGGCAGCTACACGATGAGCGTGGGAAAGTTTCAGCTCTTTACCGATCAAGTCGTGACGCTGGGGCTCGACTCGTATAGACTCGCGTCGACCACGGTTTATCCGGGGATTTACGATACCGAAAAGCCTGGCCTTGATAAGCCGTTTTACAGCGCGACCGCGGGATTTACCTACATGAAGAGCGACTGGGACCTGACCGTCCACGGCGAGTATTTCTTTAACGGCGCGGGCTCGACGAGCAAGACGTATTATAAGGATTGGATGTATCGATACGGCGCCGAACAACCGAGTACAATGTTCCCGACTCCGTTGGTTGCCTCGACGTTGACGGGCTCTGACCTGGGCGGATACCTCGGCGCGCACAACAGCGCGCTCAGCGTTTCGTGGAGCGAGTTGTTCCAGAACGATCACTTCTCGTTCTCGACGACCTGGCTTCAAAACTGGTGCGATCTTTCGGGCATGATTAAGCCCTCGATCACCTGGATGCCGTTCAAGCATTTCTCGATCGAGGCGGGTGCCGTGTTCTCCTGGGGCGACGATCAGTCCGAGTGGGTTCTTAAGACCACGAATCGGCAGACCGGTAAGGCTAACCGCACCTTGGGTTACCTGATGTTCAAGCTGACCGACGCGAAGTTCTAATCGCGCGGAGAAGTTCGCGCGCGAGCAAACACCCGCGCGAGCTAAGACCGCGTATAAATGCAAAGACCCCGGAAGAAAACTTCCGGGGTCTTTTTTTCGCGAGCAACAAACCCGCGCGAGCTAAGCACCCGCGCGAGCTAAGCACCCGCGCGAGCTAAATTCCCGCGCGATTATTCCGCGTCGTTGGTGAGCTTGAGTTTCTCGACGGCCCAGAACACGAGCGAGAGCGCCATGCCGACGACGGTCGCGAGGGTCATGCCGGAGAGCGATGCCTGCCCGACGGGAATCTTGATGCCGGAAACGCCCGCGATAAGCACGATCGCGGTAAGCATCAGGTTTTTCGACTTCGAGTAATCGACCTTCTGATCAACCAGGATGCGAACGCCGCTCGCCGCGATGACTCCGAAGAGCAGGATCGAGACGCCGCCCATTACCGGAACGGGGATCGACATAAGGATCGCGGAGAGGGTGCCCGAGAAACCGAGAATCATGGAGAGGATACCGGCGCCGCCGATGACGTAGACGGAGTAGACCTTGGTGATCGCCATGACGCCGATGTTCTCGCCGTAGGTCGTCGTCGGGACCGAGCCCGCGAGACCGGAGATCGAGGTGGAGAAACCGTCCGCGAACAGGGTGCGGTGGAGTCCCGGGTCCTTGGTAAGGTCCTTGCCGACGATATTGCCGGTCACGATGATGTGCCCGATGTGCTCGCTGATGACGACGAGGGTAGCGGGAAGGATCACGAGGATCATGTCGAGCCGCCACTTGGGGAGCGCGAAGTTCGGGAGCGCGAAGAGCGGGGCCGCGGCGATCTTGCCGAGGTCGATCATCCCGAGCGCGATGGAGAGAACGTAACCGACGACGATCGCGACGAGAATCGGGATCGCGGCGAAGAACTTGCGGAACATGAGCGAGCCGAACACGGCCACTCCGAGCGTGACCATCGCGACGGTGACGGCCTTCGGGTCCATCGCGGCGCCGGCCGCGGGAAGGAGGCCCGCCATGCCGGTCGCCGTTCCCGCGAGGTCGATCCCGATAAGCGCGACGACCGGGCCCATCGTGGCCGCGGGGAGCACCACGTCGATCCACTTAATGCCGACGAACTTGATGAGCGCGGCGACGAGGATGAAGATCGCGCCGACGACGACGTAGCCCGCGCACGCGTACGCGAAGCCGCCCGCGCCGATCGCGGCCATGACCGCGGTGGTCGGGGTGATGAAGGCGAAGCTCGAGCCGAGGAACGCCGGCGCCTTGAACTTTCCGACCAGGATGAAAATCACGGTGCCCACGCCGTTCATGAAAAGGGCGATTGCCGGGTTAATGCCGAACAGCATCGGCACGAGAACCGACGCGCCGAACATGGCGAAGAGATGCTGGAAGCTCAGGGGTATTCCCTGCGCGAGGCTGACTTTTTGGTCGACCTGGATTACGGGACGAGACATGGAGACTCCTTGTATTTGGATATTTTATCCATCTTACCAGCTTATTCGCTTTTTGGCGATGGTTAGTTTTTTTAAGGGGGGACGCCCCCCCTGCCTCCAAAAGTCCCGGGAGATATCACGATCGCGGGGAAAGAGGTTGATTCTCAGGCCCCGGGACGTTTTTCCGGCACCCCCCATTCGCCCGTTCGGTCGCGCGCGCGGCGTTTGCCGTAAGGAAACCGTAAGCAAACGTTAAGGCCGCCGTAATTGATTTATTCCGCGCCTTCGTACTATCATCGACGGCATGATAGATTACCTCAGCGCCCTTGTCCTCGGCATCGTCGAGGGAATAACCGAGTTTCTTCCTATATCGTCCACCGGTCACCTGATCCTGGTGAATCAGTGGGTTCACCTCCCTGCGGGATTCGAGAAGACCTTCGACGTCGTGATCCAGCTTGGAGCGATCCTCGCGGTGGTTATCCATTTCTGGGACCGGCTTTGGCCCTTCGGGAAAAAGCCCGCCGGGGAAAACAAGGCGAAATGGGCGCTGTGGGGAAAGGTCCTCGTCGCCGTCGTTCCGGCGCTCGTTTTTGGCTTCCTCCTGGACGACTTTATCGAGGAACGGCTCTTTAACCCGCTTACCGTCGCCATCGCCTTAGTGGCTTGGGGCCTCGTGATCATCCTCGTGGAGGCCTTCCGGAAACCTAAGGCCGGGGAGATCGCGTCCGCTAACGGGATCGGGTATGGGCTCGCGCTCGCCATCGGGTTCGCCCAGTGCCTCGCCATGGTTCCCGGTACCTCGCGCTCGGCCGCGACGATCATCTGCGCGATGCTCCTTGGCTGCTCGCGCGTCGCGGCGGCGGAGTTCTCGTTCTTCCTCGCCATCCCGACCATGGCCGCGGCCACGGGCTACTCGCTCCTTAAGGCCGGCTGGCATATGACGGCCCACGAGGCGGGCGTCCTCGCGCTCGGCTTCGCGGTCTCGTTCGCCGTCGCCTTCGTCGTCATCAAACTGTTCATGTCCTTCGTCTCGCGCCACAAGTTTACTGCCTTCGGCGTGTATCGGGTCATTCTCGGCACCGCGGTCGCGCTTTTGCTGCTCCTGTAGGGCCGTGCTATACTGGCCGTATGGAATCCCCAACGGCCCAAACGCCACCCGCGCCTTCCGCGCAACCTAAAAAATCCCGAAAGCCGTTCGCCTTTGGCGGGCGGTACCTCCGCGCGATGGCCCTGCTCGCCGCGCTCGCGCTCGTCCTATGCGGGCTCGTCGCGCTTAAGTCCCTCGTCGGCCGGCGACGGCTCGAGCGTTCCTTCGCGGAGTTTACCCGCGCGTCGCCGACGCTCGTCATCAAGCGCGTCGGCTTTTCCAAATACCTCGCGCGCGGGAGCCT
>DAOPXQ010000046.1:0-11958 GCA_035352395.1 Treponemataceae bacterium
CGAGGTCCTCGAGCGAGGCGCCGACGACGAGACCGCCCTCGGAGAAGGCGGACTGACTGCGGCCGTACACGATCTGGAGGAAGAGCTCGCGCATCGCGGTATTGATCGCGTCGCACACGAGGTCGGTGTTAAGCGCCTCGATAATGGTCTTACCGATGAGGATTTCGGACGCCATCGCGGCCGAGTGGGTCATTCCGGAGCAACCAAGGGTCTCGACGAGAGCTTCCTCGATGATCCCCTCCTTGATGTTCAGGGTAAGCTTGCAAGCGCCCTGTTGAGGTGCGCACCAGCCCACGCCGTGGGTAAAACCGGAAATGTCCTTTACTTCCTTTGCCTGTACCCATTTTCCTTCTTCCGGAATCGGGGCGGGGCCGTGATAAGCGGCCTTGGCAAGAGGACACATGTGTTCGACTTCAGCCGAATAAACCATATTTGTCTCCTTGTATAAGTGTTTGAAAACCGATTGGTAGTTCAAGTTTGGGGTAATTGTATAAAAAAAGGGAGATAAAATCTAGTCCAGCGGGGGGCGCATCGCCGGAACGGCACGCCTTGAGTTTACGTCTTATCGACGTAAACCCCTCAGGCACGATAAGGCAAGGATAGTCGCTTTGAAAAAAAGGTGCCCATCACTGATAAAGATTAAAGCTGATGAAACCATCCGTATTTATAATACGCTCGACATAGTAGGTTTGCGTATTTCCCGCAAGGTCGGCTACGGTTAGTATTACGTAATTATAAAACGTGTTCGAGCCGTCCATTGTCATCTGCGGGAGTCCGGTTACCGAATACGAACCGGTTTCCCAAGACCATGAGGCCGCTGAAAGGCTTCCGGGAATCATAATGTCCTTCAAGGACGTTTGCTGCGATTGGTATATTACCGATTGATACTCCGCCGTGCCCGAAGCGATGCCAGAACCGTCCTCGATAACGGTGGCTATAAAAGACGTGTCGGTAATACTGGAAACCGTCAGGATCGGCTTAACCGAATCAAGGATTATGGTATCCGACTGAGGATCGCTCGCATTGCCGTAAGCGTCGCGAAGTTGCAGCGTTATTGTCTTAAGACCCTGCATGTCTATGACGCTTATGTTTTCCGCGCTAAGGGTAGCGTTACTCGCCAAAACGGGACTCGAGAACTCATACCACTGCTGATCGGCGTTGTACGTTACGTCCTGAAACGAGCCATCTATGAAGAATTTCTCCGAACCGGTATGAACGGTATCGCCTCCCAATAGTATGGTTTTAACCCCAGTACCAAGCTCATCGCAGGTTGCTTTAATAGTAATGCCGACCGTGGAGGTAATATATTGGCTGCCGTCGCACACCGTGGCGGCCCCAACCATCGGTACGATCGTATCGGACCAGGAGGCATACAAGGATATGTCAGTCATGGGGATTAAGTACGAGGTCCCCGAGGTAAAGTCGGCATATGTTTGGTCTTTATTGAGGGACCATCCCATGAAAACGAAACCTGCCCTCACCGGAGCGTACGCCGGGAGGGTTATCGTTGAGCCAGGCTTCCCCGCTATGGGGCTGAAATTGCCGGTTCCCCCATTTAGGTCGAACGTGACCGTCGCGAGCGTTGCCGACTCATCTACGGTATTTGAAAAGGTACAGGATAGGTTCTTTCCGGTATATTCGATATATGCGTAGTAAGCATCATCCCCGGACCAGTTAACGGAATAGGGTATCTCACTTCCCGCAGGAAGGGTTATAGACTCGGCGCGCCGGAATATGCGCGCGCCGATAGAGTCATACAAGCCCACTGAGGATATGGTAAGGGACTCGGTCTCGGTGGAATTATGCAGGGTCATGGTCATCGTCTTTACCGCGTTCGCGCCCGCGTTGCTATAATGCGCGGACACGTCGGTCAGACGCATAAACCGCCGTATGGTTTTGACGGTATCGCCGCCAAGATTGATAGTTCCATACCCGTTTGTCGCGTTTACGTCTGGAGTCAAGTTGGTAATCGGCACGAGGGTCGCGCCCAGTGCGTTGTTAACGCCTTCCTTGATCTCCACGTTCGGGATAAGCGCGACGGAAGCCTCGCAGCACGCGTCCAGATAATTCGACAAATAGTCCTGGGCCGCCAATCGCGCGCTTTCAGTCGTCGGCTCCCCGGGAACGATGGCGCTTAGGGGAGAGGGAAGCTCCGACGGAACGAACAACAGGATCATTCCGGAATAAGACCCAGCGGGAATATCGGTAACGGTAACCGCGGAACCGGCGGAAACCGGATAGGGGCCATAGGTCTTGGCGAAATCGGCGGTAAGGTCCGTCTGGAGATAGATGAATCCCGAATCAGTCGATATCGCGCGGGTAGATCCCTCATCGGGATCCACCGAGCCGGCTGAGACGGCGGCCCCTGAGAGCGTCACGGAGACGGATGTTCGCGCGGCGGACCATGCGGGATCCAGATTAAATCCGCAGGACGCGGACAAGGCCGCAAAAGAACACGCACCGACAAGAATTAAACGCGCGATAACATTTTGAGATCTTATCATAGGTAATCTCCATCGAATGAATTTAGGCAACCAAAGTCGCGTGGGCGCGCGGCACACATCAGTATATACCATACCGAGCGTATTATCCAGTGATTTTCAAGTGGCGTCATCGCGGAGTCCCGCACTCGGTATTTCCGATTTTCCAATATATGTTGTGGAAACAACCTGTTCCCAGCACCTTTCGGAGGGTATCGTAATCCCGTATGAATCACAGGAGGCTAATATGAATCGCGCTGGAATAATCGCATTGACCGTCTTCATCCCGCTTTTTCTCGCCGGATGCTCGGAATGGAAAGAGACGATACAAACTAAAAAGCAAACCGACGAACTTTACGCGGGCATGATAATCGATAAAGATCACGCACTAGCGGTCGGGCTCGCGGACGCGACCCGATTTTCCCTGGACGGCGGCAAGCATTGGCGTTCCGGCATGACGACGAAGGATCACCGATATAGCCTCTATGGCTGCTTCGCCCCCGACGAGAATAACTTTTACGCGACAGGCAACAAACGGCAGGTCTTCGTCTCGTCAAACGCCGGCGACACGTGGACCGTCGCGTCCGACATCGGAGCCGAGGCGGGAAAAAGCCTTTCGTTCTTCGCGCCGGAAAGCGGTTGGGTATCGGCGAAAGCATGGCTTGGGGAAACCGCCGATCGCGGCAAGAAATGGACCGCGCTGCGCATCCCCGCAGGTGTTTCGTCGATAGAAACCGTTTGCGCAATCGGTCCCGGATCCGGGTATCTGGTCTCCGAAACGAAGGATATTTACCGGACTACGGACTCAGGGGCCCATTGGGAAAAGCTCTCAAGCCCGTTTACCGGCTTGACCGTCCCCTTTCAGCCGTATTTTTGCCTCGCGGCCCAGGGCGTCGCTCTCTCCATGAACGGCGATTCGGGAATCCTCGCGTGCAGCGGAAAGGTTAACGAGAAATTTACCCTGATGATCTCCGAAACGAAGGATGGCGGAAAAACATGGTCCAAACCAGAGCTCCATGCCCTCAAACTTCAGCCAAAGAGCGTGGGCGTCAGCTCGAAGGGCTACGTCTCGGTCTTTAACAAGGACCTTTCGCTTATCGGGTTTACCAAGTAGGCAATACGCCGTAAAAAAGGTATATCTGTGCCTACGATGGAACGGGAAATGCGGGATATACTGGGTTTAAGCGAAGATGCCCTTACCGAGGCGCTTGCGGGCGAATTCGGCAAGGGTCGATATCACGCGCGCGGCGTCATCGAATGGCTCTATTCGACGGGTGGCATCGCGTCTCTCGCCCAATCGCCGCGTTTCGCCGATAACCCGGACCTCGCGGGGAAGATCATCGAAGGCTTTTCGTGCGAGTTACCGCCCGTCCGTCGCGTTCTTGAGGAAGCGGGCACGAAGAAGTTCACCCTCTCGCTCGCGGACGGCCGCGAGATAGAGTCGGTCGTCATTCCCATGAAGGCGCACACGACGCTGTGCGTTTCGTCGCAGGTAGGCTGCGCCCGAGGCTGCTCGTTCTGCAGGACGGCTCGCATGGGCTTCGTCCGGAACCTGTCGACGGCCGAGATCGTCGCGCAGTACATGACCGCGCGCTTCGCGTTCGGCGCCGACATCCGAAACGTCGTGTTCATGGGAATGGGCGAGCCGCTTGATAACCTCGACGCGGTCCTCGCGGCCATTGACATCCTAACCGATAGCCACGGGGCCGCGATTCTGCCGCGCCGCATATCGCTATCGACGTGCGCGCCGCCGGGTGGGCTCGAGCGCCTTGCCGAGCGCGTCCGACTCGCGCCGGAAAAGGGATACCGCCTAATTACGCTCGGCGTAAGCCTGCACGCGGCGAACGACGAAACGAGAAGCGCGCTCATGCCCGTTAACCGGCACAATCCTCTCCCTGTCTTACGGCAATCGCTCCTTGCCCTGCCCCACGCGAGCGACAAGGACAAGATCTATTTCGAGTATATGGTTATCCCGTCGGTTAACGACGGCGAGGCCGACGCGCTCGCGCTTCGCGATTTCATCGCGGGGTTCCGCGCGAAGGTCAACCTGATCGCGTTCAGGCCGCCGGAAGGGAGCCGCATGCCCGGCGCGACGGACGCCGACGTCGATCGATTCTGGCGGCGCGTTCGCGGCTACGGCATCCCATGCTATAGCCGCTCCGGCAAGGGAAGCTCTATCCAAGCCTCATGCGGCCAACTCGCGACGACCGAAATTTCCGATTGATCCGATTTTACTGCAGATAATGCCTTTTCCGTATCGATTTGCCGGGTTATCGTAATTTCCTCGATAATCAGGAGGCTCCATGAATCGAACACGAATCATCGCGTTATCGGTCTTTGCCGCGCTGTCGCTTGCCGGCTGCTCTAATTGGAAGGAAAGCGTTCATACTAAAAAGCAGACAGAGATGCTCTACACGGGAATGGTGGTCGACAAGGCCCACGCCTTGGCGGTTGGCAGATCGGGTGTCACGCGATACTCGAACGATGGCGGCCAGCGTTGGCTTGCCGGCACGAACAGCTCGATGTGCCTGTACGGATGCAACGCGCTGGACGAGAACACCCTTTACGCGACGGGAAACAAACGCCAGGTCATATTCTCCACCAACGGCGGCGATAAGTGGGTTCATGCCTCGGAGATAGGCGGAACGGCGCCGCTCGGCAAGAGCATTTCCTTTTCCAGCCCGCAGAACGGCTTCGTTTCGTCAAAGCGTTGGCTCGGCATCACGACGGACGGCGGAAAAACCTGGACGGAGATCAATTTACCCAAAGGCGCCTCGATGATCGAGACGGTTTGCTCAACCGGGCCCGCGGCGGGATACATGGTATCGGAGTTAAAGGATATTTTCAGGACAGCCGACGGAGGCCAGCGATGGGAAAAGCTTTCGAGCCCCTACGCCGCGCTCACCGTTAAGTTTAAGCCGCTTTTCTGCCTGGACAATCAGGGCGTCGCGCTCTACGTTAAGGGCGACAAGGGCGTCCTCGCGAGCGTCGGCACCGTGGAGAAGCAGGACACCCTGCTGATTTCCGAGACTTCCGACGGCGGAAAGACCTGGGCTAAACCCGAGCTCCACAAACTAAAGAAAATCCCCCGGAGCGTCAGTATAAGCCCTAAGGGATATGTCTCGGTATTCAACAAAGACCTTACGATAACGGGATTCACCCGCTAGTCAAAGCGCCCGACGATATTTCACCGCGCGATACAATGTCGCGCGGCGGTTATCGTAAAGAGACAGGACTGTAAAAGTAAATTCCATTTATAAATAGTAGAAGTCTACCCCCGCCCAAGGGACCGATCTTAAGGGAAAACACCTTCATCATATTACTCTCTCTGCATTACGGGTTACGTTTCAACGTTGATACGTGGTTTTTTACTTGACGCCTAGCTTTTCTGACTTCATACTTATAAAAACTGAACGTTCAGTTTTTATAAGGAGGATCTGTTGACGGCAAAAATACATGCCAAGGGGATACAAACCCGCGACGCGATCCTCGCAACGGCGTCACGGCTTTTTAACAAAAAGGGAGTCTTTGGCACGAGCGTCGACGACATCTCCCGCGAGATGGGAATCGCGAAAGGCACGCTATATCAGTATTTCGCGAGCAAGGAAGACCTGGCCGTTAAAACCGTCAGATGGAGCGAGGGAATCCTGCTCGAGTCGCTCGAGGAGATCGCCAAAGAAGGACCGACAGACGTCGAGACGGCGATGATCGAGATCGCGCGCGCGTTCTTTGGGCACTTCAAAGAGTACGGCGACTTTATCGGCCTATATTTTTCGATGCCACCGGAAACCATGGTAGAGTATCGCGCGGGAGACCCACCCTTTAGCCGGATCGTGGGGACGTTCGAGTCCCTGCTCCGCGCGCGATGCGCGGGATTCGCGGAGGACCTCGCCGACTGGGAACTCGGCACGCTCGCGTTCATGAACCTGGAAGCATACCGAATCGAGACAAGCGGCGGCGTACGCGACGCCGCGCGGTTCGAGGCGGACATACAGAGACGCATGCGCTTTTTCGCGCACGGCATACTGCAAAGGAGTAACTGAGAATGACCAACAAAACAGGCGTTGCCAAACCCGACAACGCGACCGTCTGGCGCGCGATATGGATCGCGACGCTCGCGCTCGGCATCTTCATGACGTTCTTCCGCATCGGCGCGGACTCTTACTGGTACGACGAGAGCTACTCCGTCGCGGCGGCTCGGCACCCCATCGCCGAAATGGTCCCGATGATAGCCGACGACAGTCATCCCCCGCTCTACTATATGGCGCTCAGGGCGGTTACCCTGGTCGCGGGCGACTCCCCCACGGCGGTCCGCGGACTGTCGGCGATCGGGATCCTCGCTCTCGCCTCGCTCGGCTTCTTCATGCTCCGGAAAATATGGGGCAACCGCGGGGGCTTCGCGTTCTCGCTCGCGGTCCTCGTGACCCCGATGTCCATCGCGGCCTCGCGCGAGGCGCGCATGTATACCTGGCTAGCGTTTTTCGTCACGGCGATGGTCATTCAGGGATACTTCGCGCTGTCGGGAAAGCGCAAGCGCGATTGGGTCATCCTTTCGCTTTTAACCCTCGGCGCCTCGTATACCCACTACTATGGGCTCATGGCGGCGGCGCTCTACTGGCTCGTGCTTATCGTTGCGGTACTCGTAATGGCGAGGGAATCGGGCGGGACGGCAAGACTGAGGACGGCATTCATAACCGCCGCCGTCACCGTAGTCGCATACGTTCCCTGGGCCTTCGCCCTGCTCCGGCAGGCAGCCCGCGTTTCGAAGAATTTCTGGATCCCGAAGGCGGACCTCATGGGGGCGATCAGGACGCTGTCCTATCCTTTCATGCAGCGTTTCCCCTGGGCGTTTAACGGGTACGCGTTTCTCGCGTTTCTCGCGGTATTCGCGATCGCCGTCGCTGCGGTTATCGTCGCCGTCTCGAGAAAACGGAATGACGCGTTCCTCGTCGTCTCGGCGCTCGCCGTGTACGTACTGACGTTCGTCGGGGCTTACGCGCTGTCCGTCACGATTAAGCCGATCCTCTACGAACGGTACTTCACCGCGGTTATGGGTCTCCTGATCCTCTGCTTCGCCTCGTTCGTGGGAAACCTCAAGCGCTCCGCGATCACCTGGATAGCCCTCGCGGTCTACGCGCTCGTCGCTTTCCCCGTGCTCGGAAAAATCTACTCTGAAGAGATCAACGGACCGCTCGACCTCGCGAAGGCCGAGCTTGCCCCGCTCGTTAAACCCGGCGACGTCTTCGTGCACGGCAGCGAGCACACCTTTGGGCTGTTCCGGTACGCGTTCCCGAATAACGAGCACTACCTCTGGATGCCGGATGATTTCGTTCCGTTCGGTAACCACGCGGTCTTTGGGCCGAACGCCTCCACGGGACACGACCTTACGAAGTACAACGAAAAGCCCGTTACCATATGGCTCGTCGGCCGCGAGGGCGAGTACTATAAAACGCCCTACATTAAGGTCTTCGGGGCGAACCATCGCAAAGTCCTAAGCAAGATGATGAGATTCTCCAAGCAACCGGGTTGGCTCAACATCGTGGTGTATCAGGTTGGATGGGACCCGACCAAGGAAAACGGACAGGCCGATAAGGGCGCGGCCGAGGCGACGACGACACTGTCGATGACCGTCACCGGCATCGAGAGCGCGCGCGGGGGAAATATCCTATACGCACTCTACGACCAGGAGCAGATGGGTCCGTCGACGTTTATCGCCTCAGGCGCGGTCGCGCCAAAGTCCGACACCGTTAGTTTCCAGATTCCCGACATCGCCGCGGGTGAATACGCGCTCATGGTCTTTCACGACCAGAACGCCAACAACGCGCCGGACATCAAGAATGATACGTTCGCTGAGGGCATCGCCGTCGGTATCGACGTGCGAAGCCTTGGAAGGCCATTCGTCTTTGACGACGTGAAGTTCGCCGTATCCCCGAGCGCCAAGACGCGGTCGGTGAAAATGTACTATCCGAAATAAGCTTAGCTTTGTTCCGCGCGGGATTTTTCCCGCGCGCGAGCCAATACCCCCGCGCGGTTCACTTCCATTCGCGGTCGAGGATCCCGTATTCCCGGCTCGATCGCCAATGATCGCGCAGCCATACATGCTCGCGGATCGTTCCCTCGAAAGTCATCCCGAGCTTTTCCATCACGCGAGCGGAGCCGTGGTTACGCTCGTGGCACTTACCCCATACGCGATGCAAACCCAACGGGCCGAAAGCGAACGCTAGCATCGCGCGGGACGCCTCGAGCGTGTATCCCTTGCCCCAATGCCGCCGCTGAATGAAATACCCGATCTCCATCTCGGCGGGATTTTCCGCGGAGCCCATGAGGGACACGCAGCCTATGCAGACAGACGGGTCTTCCCTGGACGCGATCGCGCAATGATACTCGACGCGGTTTTGGTCGGACGCGCCGGCCATCGCGATCGTTAGGAACGACCCCAGCTCGGCTTCGTCCTTCATCGAGAACATCATCATTCCCAACGCGTCCTGATCGTTGACGAAATCCATCAATCCCGCGCTGTCGCCGGGCGCGAATTCGCGCACGACCAGGCGTTCCGTCGTCACCGACTCGAATTTCATTTATTGCTCCTTACTTACGATTCACTTCGCGCGACGGGCGCCCACTCGATCTCGAGCGAGCAGCACTCGTCTTCGCCCGAGCGCACGCTGTGCCGGGTGGTCGCGGAACCGCCGGCGGCATTCTCGGCAACCGATGAAACGACCGTCGCCTCATTTCCGACGACAAGCTCCTTTCGGTACTGCGCGCGCATTCTGGAAGGGGCGCGCCCATTAAAAAAATCGTGCGGGAGCGAGTCGAGGGACCATCCCAGGTAACTGACGTTGTTCACGTGGCTGTTAGTGTCGATGTCGCCGTATCCCACGCGGACGGGTCGGCTTTCGGAATCGGCGGGAACGGGCGATGGGAAGACAACGTCGTCGATCGCGACGAAGGACGACTCGCTGTCGGAGGAGACGGAAAAACGAGCGCAGTAGTCCTCGGGAACCTTCATGGGCCTTCGGCGATCGGTGTCGACCAGGAGCCAGTTCGAGGAACCCTCGGCGAGTATCGCCCCGCCTTCGTCCGTCATGACGAAACGTCGGTCGGCGAGAAACTTCCGGATCGCGTTTACCCTGGTACCGACCCTGACGGTCTGCGCGAACGAGGGAAGGTTCCGCACGGTGATATCCCGTTTAAGGAGCATCCATCCGCAATGGCTGTCATGATAATGCTCCAGGTTAAGCCCCTGTCTCGCGCTATGGAGAATCGCCACGTCCTCGAAATACCTGACGAGAGACGGCAAGGTCAGCCGCTGCCTGCTGTCGGCCTCATAATAATGAACGAGATAATCCCGGTTGTAGTCCATGCGGAAACGATATCGCAGCGTAGAGCGAGGGTCAATACGGGGGTGTCTTCGATAGGCTTTTTTCCCTATAATCGCGGTATGAGGACATCATTCACCCTCGCGTTCATGGCTCTTTTGGCGCTTGCCGGGATCGCCTTCGCGTCCTGCGCCTCCACCCCCGCGACAGGCATGGCGCCCGCGACAGACATGACACCCGCGACCTTCGCCGAGCAAACCGGGATACGCGACGGTCTTGAGGGAGCGTCGCGCGTTCGCGATATTATCGTCTCCTCGAGGGACATCCCGCAAAGGCTCGACGGATACCGCGTCGGTTTCGTCTCCGACATTCACCTGGGCAACAACTATACCGACGCGCGGATGGAACGGCTCGTCGAGGAGATCAACGCCGAGAAATTCGACTGCGTCATCCTCGGCGGCGACTACACCCGCGACGCCTCTTATATCAAGCGGTTTGCCGAGCTCGCGGGACGGTTGCGCGCGCGCGACGGGGTATACGCGATCCATGGGAACCACGACATCATGAATGGCAAAGCTCAGACCACCCGCGCCCTCGATGACGCGGGGATACGTGTACTTGATCAGTCGCATGCGAAAGTGACGGAGGGCCTCTCCGTCTCCGGCGTGGGAGACCTTCGGTTCGAATACCCAGACATGGAAAGGACATCGAAGGGGATAGACGCGGGCGATTTCGCGATCCTTGCGGCGCATAACCCGGACCTCGTCGAGGAAAGCGCGTTCGCGCGCTTCGCGGGGCTTTACGACCTCGTGCTATGCGGCCACACGCACGGCGGCCAGATAACCCTATTCGGCTGGGCGCCGGTCTTGCCCTCGCGTTACGGCGCGAGATACCGGACGGGAATCGTCCAAAGGGGCGACGCGCCGGTGATAATCTCGAACGGGGTCGGATTCAGCGGGAAGGTTTTCCTTTTCAGGGTAAGCGCCCCATCCGACTTTCTGGCGCTAACGTTACGCTCGCGCGACCCTTCGAAAGATCGATGACGCGGGCAACGAAAGACTCCCGCGCGCCTTCGGTGACGAATCCATTGACCGTCACGTCGGAGTCGAACGCCTCGAGCGAAACGGTCGCGCCGAGGGAAGGAAGCTCCCGCAGCAGCCGCTCGTGCGACTCGTAGGGAAGGCGCACGCTAAAATCGCGCACGGCGACCAGTTCCGCTTGGCCCGTCGCCGCGATAACCGCCTTCGCGCTTTCGCCATAAGCCTTAACCAAGCCGCCCGTGCCAAGCAGGGTGCCGCCGAACCACCGCGTCACCGTTATCATCGCGTCCGTGAGTCCCGAGCCGCGCAGTACGTCGAGTACCGGGCGACCGGCCGTCCCGGAAGGCTCGCCGTCGTCGGAACACCCAAGGATGCCGCCGGTCGGCCCGATGACGAACGCGTGCACGACGTGCGCGGCGTCGCGGTACTTCTCCTTCTGCGCGCGAAGCGTCGCGCGCGCGGCTTCCTGGCTTTCGCAGACGAAGCTCTCCGCGAGAAAGCGGGAATTCCGCACGTCGATCTCGACTGACGCCGTTTTCGAGATTCCCCTCATTTCGTCGTCATGTTGATCACGTCGGACCAGTCGGGCGCCACGCCGTTTCGGATCAGGTCCTTGACGCGTTCGAGGAATATCTTCGACGCGTCGTCGTCCGGGTCGATCTCCGCGCACTTGGTGAACAGCAAAAGCGCGTCGGGGAAGCGGCGCTCGCGATACGCGTCGATCGCGAGGTTAAACCGATCGACGAGCGTGATGAGCTTTCCCGGCGCCTCGCTCCGAACCGCGAGCAGATTGTAAAGCTGCACGGGCCGCTCGATGCCGACGACGCGAACGCGGTCGAGCTTACGCCCGACGAACATCCCGTTCGTCGCGTTCCAGGTCGACTCCGACACGAGTATCCAGGTGCCGTATTGCTTGTTGACGCCCTCGAGCCGCGCCGCGAGGTTTACGTCATTGCCCATGATCGTGTAGTTCATCTTGTTGTCGGTGCCCATGTTGCCGACGACCATCGCGCCCGTGTTGACGCCGATGCGCGTGTAGATCGGCGAGGGGGTTTCGTTCGCCGCGAGCATCTCCTCGTTGAGCTTCCGCTCGGCTTCCTTCATGCGGACGGCGGCGAG
>DAOPXQ010000047.1:0-11871 GCA_035352395.1 Treponemataceae bacterium
TAAGCTCGCGATACGGGAATTGCCCACGCGCCCGAGGGCAACGTCCGATGGATTATATTCAACAAGGGATTCCCTCCGGAATTGATAGCGCGCGTGAACGCGGCGATTCCGATCGTCAGGGAAAGCGAGCGCTACAAGGCGCTAGTCGCGAGGATGAAGGAATAGAATCGGAGATCCCCTTCATGGGGATCTCCGTGCGAGCCTCAAGCCCGTTCTTTTCTCCTGGTTACGATAAGGAAGAACGCGAGAACGGCGAGCGCGAACGCGATGCCTGAGGGGTACGAGACCGAGATCGGGAGTTTGAAGCCCTCGGGCGCCTGCAGGATGTAGGTCATGGAAACCGCGCTCATGAACGTCGCGGGAACGACGGCGATCCACATGTTCTTCTTCTTGAGATAGAGATACATGGCCGTCGCCCAGAGAACGATCATCGCGAGCGTCTGGTTCGACCAGGCGAAATAGCGCCACACGATATTGAAGTCGATCTGGGAGAGCAGGGCGCCGACGCCGAGCAGCGGTAACGCCAACGCGAGGCGAGGGGCGATCTTCTTCTGGTCAACCTTGAACCAGTCCGCGATGGTAAGGCGCGCGCTTCGGAACGCGGTGTCGCCCGAGGTGATCGGGCAGAAGATAACGCCGAGAATCGCGAGTACCCCGCCGACCTTACCGAGCATGCGGATCGAAATATCGTACACGACCCCGCCCTGGCCCTTAGTGAGGGGATCGGCGAGCGCCGCGGCGAGTCCGCCCGTTCCGTTATAGAACGTCATGCCGGCGGCGGCCCATATCAGGGCGATGATGCCCTCGCATACCATGGCGCCGTAGAAGACCTTTCGTCCGTCTCGTTCGGTCTTTATGCAGCGCGCCATGATCGGCGACTGGGTGGAATGGAAACCCGAGATGGCGCCGCACGCTATCGTGATGAAAAGGAGCGGCCATATCGGCAATCCCTTCGGATGGAGGTTCGCGAACGCGAACTCGGGGGTTGACATCTTGCCGGTAAAGTTGCCGAGGAGAATTCCACCGCCGATCCCGATCGCCATTATGATAAGTACAATACCGAATATGGGATAGATCTTTCCGATCAACTTGTCGATCGGAAGCAGCGTCGCGAGGAAATAATACACGAGAACGACGACGAGCCAGAAGGTGTAGTTAAGCGCGTCGGGAGTCAGCTTCGCGAGAAGTCCCGCGGGGCCGGTCATGAAGACGGTTCCGACGAGCACGAGCAGCACGACCGAGAAAACGCGCATGACGTTCTTCATTATCGGGCCAAGGTAGATTCCGACGATCTCCGATATGCTCGCGCCATCGTGGCGCATGGACAGCATTCCGGATAAATAGTCGTGTACGCCTCCGGCGAATATGGTTCCAAACGTGATCCACAGGAACGCGGCCGGGCCCCACAAGGCACCCGAGATAGCCCCGAAAATCGGTCCCAACCCGGCGATATTCAACAGCTGGATCAGGAAAATATTGGGGGTGCCCATGGGAACGAAGTCGACTCCGTCCGTTTTCGTCAGCGCGGGCGTCGGCTCGTCGGTGGGGCCGAAGATCTTCTCGACGATCGGGCCATACAGGAAATAGCCGGCGATCAGGATTGCAAGGCACACAAGAAATGTAATCACTTGATAGTCCTCCTAGGCGCAGTATACGCCTCATTCGCGGAAATGCAAGTTTTAACTAATAGATTGAAAATCGCGCGAAATGGGCTAGAGTTTTATCCGATTACGCCTTCGCTGGCTGGTTTTTCTTCTGCTGCCGGTATTCCTTCGGGCTTAGGCCCTCGCGTTTCTTGAAGAGGTAGCTGAGGTAATTAGGCTCGTTGTACCCGACGGAGAAGGCGATGCTGACGATCTTCTCGTCGGTGGACACGAGCAGTTCCTTTACCTTCTCGATCCTGACTTCCGTCAGGTAATCGATGAACGTCACGGACATCTCCTGCGCGAAGATCGTGCTGAAATGCGTCGGGCTTAAGCTTACGTGGTTGGCGACGGTATTGAGCGAGATGTCCGGATCGTTGTAGTTTTCCTTGATGTATTCGCACGCCTTGCGCACGAGCTTTTTGTGATGGCAGCTATTGCCTGAGTCCCGCAACTCGATGAACTTAAGGCAGATCTTGGTCGCGAGCTCGGTAAATTCCTCGGACGAAATGGCCGAGTCGAAAACCTTCCTGCGGTCGACGAAATGGCGGGAAAGCTCGGCGGGCGTCATCTGGGGATTGAAGCCGCGTATGATGCGCATGGCGGCCGCGGTAAGGTCCATCAGTATATAATAGCGATACAGGAGTCCCTGCATCTCGTCCGCGTCGATGTTCTTCGCGAGA
This sequence comes from Treponemataceae bacterium, assembly GCA_035352395.1. GTDB lineage: Bacteria > Spirochaetota > Spirochaetia > Treponematales > Treponemataceae > Teretinema. The sequence goes on from DAOPXQ010000047.1 coordinate 2,327, forward strand.
TCGCCGACGATGGCGGGCACGTCGTCGGGCGTGGCGAACTTCAGTTTGCTTTCGACGTCGGCCTCGAAAAGGTCGTCTATCGGCTGGACGGCGTCAGAGTCTCCGTGACCAAGGTCCCCCGAACAGAAGATGCGGCCGCGGCCGACATCGGCAAAAGTCTTTAATAGGACGCCCGCCTCATGGAACGCGTCGTGAATGCCCGAAATGCGGTTCGTAACGCCCGAGATGCCGACGGTCAGGACCATGCCACCGTCATCCTCGATCTCGTGCTTCAGCGTCTGCGCGACCTGGTACGCCTTCCCCGTGGTATCGATGTCCGTCGGGCCCTTTACGATCAGCACGACGCTATCCGGGCCGCTCATGTAATAGAAAACGTCCGGGTCGTCCACCAGCGCGTATTTAACCTTCGAGGACACCGCCATCCGGTTTTGGTTTCCGCCCTTACCCTCGTACCGGGCGATCGCGACCGCGTAGCGCGCGCTCAGGAGCCCGATCGAGAGTTCCTTGGCCCGCCCCAGCGCCTCGTCCGCGCCGATCTCGCCGTTGCAGAGCCTCTCGAGGAACGAGCCGACGAGCGCGTTCTTTACCATCTCGTCGTTGGACAAATCCTTCAGGTACGACACGCTTTGCCTTTTATGCTCGGCGATTTTGTCGCTCGCGATATGGAGCGCCGCGAAGAGGTCCTTGCTCGCCATCGGTTTTAGGATGTACTGATCGACGCCTATTCCGATGGCCTCGCGGGCGAGGTCGAAATCGTCGTAGCCCGAGACGATGATGATGCGGAGCCACGGAATGATCGCCTTCGCGTGCCGCGCGAGGGTAAGGCCGTCCATGAAGGGCATCTTGATGTCGGTGATGAGGATGTCGGGCTTAAGGTCCTGGATGATCGTGAGCGCGAGCTCGCCGTCGCCCGCCTCGCCGATGCAGGTAAAGGGCTCGTTACCGTTCTCGATCGTATTGCGTATATTCTGCCTGATAAGGGGCTCGTCCTCGACGAGAAACACCGTATTCATGGGTTGCGCTCCTTCAGTATGGGCAGCCGCAGCGTGATCGTGCAGCCCTTGTCGTATTCGCTCTCGACCGTAAGGCCATCGTCGGTTTCGTAATAGAGCTCGATGCGCTTGTGCACGTTATAGAGCCCGAATCCGTTTCCCGGGTTTGACACGTCGTAGTTAAATAGGTTTTCCCTTAGCTTCGCCAGTTCCTCGGCCGTCATCCCGAGCCCGTTGTCCTCGACGGTGAAGATCATGCGGTCGCCCTCGGCGTAGCCCCGCAGCGCGATTCGGCCGCGCCGTCGGGTTTGCTTTATCCCGTGGTAGATCGCGTTCTCGACGAGCGGTTGCAGGAGCAGCTTGAGCATCGACTCCTGCAGGATCTCCGGCGAGAAGTCTATGTCGTAATCGAGGATCGCGCCGTAGCGCATCTTCTGTATCGCGAGGTAATTCTCCACGTGCGATTTTTCCTCCGCGACCGTTACCCAGTCGCGGCCCTTATTCAGCGACAGGCGAAAGAAATTCGAGAGGGCGATCGTCGTCGCCACGACGTTCTCTGTCTGTCCGTCCTCCGCGAGCGAGAGGATGGTCCCGAGCGTGTTGTACATGAAGTGCGGGGCGATCTGCGCCTGAAGCGCCTTCATCTCGGCCTTTTGAAGGTTGCGCTGCTTCTGCACGTTCTGGTCGATCAGCTCGGTCAGTTTTCCGGCCATGGTGTTGAGACTGTCGGTGAGCTCGTCCAGCTCGCTGATCTCCGGCCGCTCGGCGCGCGTCGAAAGGTCACCCTGCGCGATGCGGGACGCCATGGTCTTGAGCCGGAAAATCGGCTCGTTGATGCTTCGGTTAAGCTGGCGGTAATTGCGCAGGAGAAAGAGAAGTATCGCGACGAACAGCAGAATCTGCGTAAGCGTCATCAAGTCCATCGATCGCTTGATTCTCGCGTTCTGCACGTGCGCCAGGTCCATCTCGGCCGCGACGAATTTCTGGATGACGTCGTAGAGTAGGTCGCTTACCGACGTTACCTCGACGAGTATTTTCTCGTTCTCGCTGACGGGCCTGTCGTGGGTAATGTTGTCGCCGATTCGGTCCACGTAGCCTTCCATGGTCTCGAGGGTGTTGCGCGCGACCTGAACGAGATATTCGTTGTCCTCGCTGTTGGCGTTTTCCTTGAGCCGGTCGAGGTCGTTCCTGATTCGGTCGATGAGCGCGTATTGGGTATTCTCCCTGAACGCCGTCTTGCCGGTCACGACGTTCCACATGGTGGTGTAGATCTCGCCCTTGAGTCTGCTCGAGAGGCTGTTGGCGCTATACACGTTCTCGATGATCCGCTCGTATTGGTTCATCGCGATGTTATAGTACAGGGTGTTGATGATGAAGGGGACTATGGACGCGAGGATGATTACGAGGTTCGTGAACTTGAGGGTTCTTCTGATGCTGTTGGTTCGCATTGTCGTCGGCCTTTGGCTTCAGTATCCGCGGTTCGGGATCTCGTCCACGGCGCCGAATTCGTCGAACCTCGTCTCGTCGATGTACGTGCGCTTCGGAACCCGCTCTCCCGCGACGACCTTCCTCGTCAGCTCCATAACCTGATTGCCGCTGTTCGGGTTGCACTCTATGACGCAGTTGATGAGCCCTACCTTGAGATAGTTGATGCTTCGTTGGGTCGCGTCCACCGATATGATCGCGATGTCCTTGCCCGGCTTGATTCCCGCCTCGCGCATTACCTCGATCGCGCCGAAGGTCATATCGTCGTTATGCGAATAGAGAACGTCGATGTCCTTGGGATCGTAGCGGGCCAATATCTGTTGCATGAGTTCGCGTCCCTTGCTGGCCATGAAGTCACCGTCCTCGCTGAAGATCACCTTGAATTTGGGATACGCGGAAATAACCTCCCTGAAGCCTTGGTAGCGCCCTATGGCGGGAGTCGATTTCTCCGTACCGGCGATTTCCACGATGTTTATCGGCCCTTTCGCGCTCTTGTACTTTTTAAGGAGAAACTCGCCGGCCTTTCGCCCCTCAAGGGTAAAGTCCGAGCAGAGCGCGCACGCGTAAAGGCTCTCGTCCTCCGTGTCGATCATACGATCCACGAGGATGACGGGAATGCCCGCGGCCTTCGCCTCCCTTAGCACGGTATCCCATCCGGTCTCCACGAGCGGCGAGAACGCGATGACGTCTACCTTATAGGCGATGAACGAGCGAAGCGCCTTGATCTGGTTCGCCTGATCCTGCATGGCGTCCTCGAACATGATCTTGATTCCCGCTTTCTTCGCCGCCTCGGTGATGGACAGGCTGTTCCTGGTTCGCCAGGTGCTCTCGTCCCCGAGCTGGGAATACCCGAGCACGATAGGTTTTTCGTCGCCGCCTTTACGCGCGCCGCGATCGCAGGCGGAAACGGACAGGGCGCAGAGGATGATAAATATGACTTGAAAGCGGCGAACCATGCGATAACCTTCTAGAGTCCCATTCTACCATACCTGCATGGGATCGCAACCTAAAAATAACGCAGTTGTTCAGTAAAATAGTATAGCGATTCGCGCAATGCCCCGCTCGTTCCTTAAGAAAACGTAACAAGTGCGGAAGGATGTAGGTAGCGCCCACGGCAAAGTGGCCTCTTAATGATTACAGGGCATAAGCCCAAGAACTCAATGAAAGTGGAGGACGAATTATGAAGAAGATTGCAAAGATCGGCATTCTGGCCCTTTTGGCCATGTTCATGCTGACTCCGGCTTCTCTCGCGGCGAAAGACAAAGCAAAGAGCGGCCTGATCAAGGTCGGTATCGTTAACCTGCCCCCGGAAGAATCCGGCTACCGCCAGGCCAACGTCGAGGACATGAACAACGTCTTCTCGAAGGCGAACGGCTACGACGCGAAGCAGACCAACACCGGCGACAACAGCGAGCAGATCGCGGCCGCGCAGGGCTACATTCGCGACGGCGTGGACTATCTCCTTATCTCGGCCGCCAACGCGTCCGGTTGGGATAACGTCCTGAAGTCCGCCAAGAAAGCGGGCGTCAGGGTTTTCCTCTTTGACCGCCTCATCGATACCGCCGCCGCCAACTATCAGGCAGCGCTCGTCTCGGACATGAAGACCGAGGGAAACACCGCCATGAACTGGGTTCTCTCCCAGAAGCTCCCCAAAGTTAACCTGATCCTCATCCGCGGACAGCTTGGTTCCGCCGCCGAGCTCGGACGCAGCGCAGCCGCGCTCGCCGCAAAAGACTCAGGCAAGATCAATATCGTCGCCGACGGTACCGGCGGGGACAGCTGGAGCCTCGAGGAAGCCCGCAAGGTAGTGGAAGCCGCGATCGCCGCGAAGAAAGACTTCAACGTGATCTACGCCGAGAACGACGGTATGGCCCAGGGCGCGGTTCAGGCGCTCGACGCCGCCGGCATCACCCACGGCAAGAACGGCAAGGTCAAGATCCTCGGATTCGACTTTAACCGCTTCGCGCTCCGCAACGTTCAGGCCGGATACTGGGACTGCGACGTTCAGTGCAGCCCGCGCCAGGCTGGCGAGATCTCCAAGTGGATCAAATCCGGCAAGCTCCCGAAGGGAATCGTCTATCAGAACGAGATCTTCGCGGATACCGCGACGATCACCGACGACATCATCACGAAACTCGGCCTCAACGCCGATCCCGGAAAGGGAGTGGTGACGAAGTAATCGCCCCCTAAAGTCTATGTAGGCGGTGCGGCGTTCGGGGCAAACCCGCGCGCCGCGCCGCCCTTGTTTAAACGGTACCCGAAGGAGGTCTCACATTGCAGTCGGATAAGGTTCTAGAAATGCAGGGAATCTGCAAGACTTTTCCAGGGGTCAAGGCTCTGTCCAACGTAAACTTCACGCTCCGAAAGGGCGAAGTCCACGCCCTTATGGGCGAAAACGGGGCAGGTAAATCCACGCTGGTAAAGGTCATGACGGGCGTATACGAAAAGGACGCCGGTCAGATAGAAGTAGAGGGAAAGGTCGTTCACTTCAAGTCGCCGCAAGAGGCGCAAAATAACGGAATCGGCACGGTCTATCAGGAAATTACCCTGTGTCCCAATTTGACCGTCGCGGAAAACATGTTCATCGGCCGTGGACGCCACGCGTTCGTCAGTTGGACGAGCATGAACGCGAAAGCGGCGAAACTGCTCGAGTCCCTGAGTATTCCGGCGCGGCCCACGCAGCAGCTTTCAAGCTGTTCGCTCGCCGTACAGCAGATGATAGCGATCGCGCGCGCGATCGACATGGATTGCAAAATACTCGTCCTTGACGAGCCGACGTCCTCCCTTGACGAGGACGAGGTACGGAAACTTTTCGCTCTTATGCGCGAACTCAAGTCGAGGGGCGTGGGGATCGTATTCATTACCCACTTCCTCGATCAAGTATATGAAATCAGCGATCGAATCACGGTGCTCCGGAACGGCGAACTGATCGGCGAATACGAGGCTGCCTCGCTTCCCCAATTCGAGCTCGTCTCCAAGATGATGGGCAAGGCGCTAGAGGACGTCGAAGGCCTCAAAAAGCGCGAGACCGTGGCGCGCGAGGACGTCCCGGTATTCGAGGCCGCGGGTCTCTCGAGCAGCGCGAGCGTAAAGCCATTCGACTTCGCGATCCGCAAGGGCGAAGTGAACGGTTTCACCGGACTCCTCGGTTCGGGACGGAGCGAAAGCGTCCGCGCGATTTACGCCGCGGACTCGGTCACGGGCGGCGAGATAAAGATCAACGGCAAGAAGGTAAAGATCGACGAGCCGATCGACGCGATGAAGCAGGGCATCGGGTATCTTCCCGAGGACCGTAAGGGCGACGGTATCATCGCCGACCTTTCGGTGCGCGAAAACATAATCCTCGCCATGCAGGTCATGAAAGGATTCTTCAAGCCCATTTCGCGGAAACAGGCGGAGGCGTTCGCCGACGAATACGTCAAGTGCCTCAGCATTAAGACCGCGTCCACGAATACGCCGATCAGATCGCTCTCGGGCGGCAATCAGCAGAAGGTCATTCTTGGCCGATGGCTGTTGACCCATCCCCAGTACCTTATCCTCGACGAACCCACTCGCGGTATCGACGTCGGGACCAAGGTCGAGATCCAGAAGCTCGTGCTCAAGCTCGCCGAAGAGGGCGTCAGCGTGACGTTCATATCGTCGGAAATCGAGGAGATGCTTCGAACCTGCTCGAGGTTGATCGTCATGAAGGACGGTCAGATCGCGGGAGAGCTTACCGGGGAAAGTTTAACGCAAAAAGACGTCATGCACGTGATAGCGGGGGGTAACGAATGAAATTCGTCAGACTAAAAGAACAACTATCGCATCTATTGCTTCCGCTCTCGGTTCTCGCGGTCCTCATCGTGATCAATCTGATAAAGGGAGCCGATTATTTCAGCGTCAAGATTATCAACGGAGCGTTGTACGGTAATATCCCGAATCTCCTGTTCGGGTCCTCGGAGCTCGTAATTCTCGCGATCGGCATGACGCTGGTCACCGCGTCGTCGCGCGGGCAGGACATCAGCGTCGGCGTCGTCGCTGCCATTACGTCCGCCGTGTTCGTGCAGGTCCTCCTCCGATCGGGCGATATCACGTGGATGACCATCTTCATCGGCTTCCTCGCGAGTTGCGGGGTAGGGATACTTCTCGGCGCGTTCAACGGCTCGCTCGTCTCGATATTCAAGGTACAGCCGATGATCGCGACGTTGATCCTATTCACGGCGGGCCGGTCCATCTCCTTCATGATCGACGGAAAGCTGTCCCCCGTGCTCGCGAACGACCTTACGAGCCAGCTCGGCGGAGTCATGCCGGGATTGCCGATCCAAACGCCGATAATCCTAACGGCCATCTTCATCGCGCTCGTCGCGCTGTTTCTCAAGACCACGAACCTCCGGCTCTACGCGGAGACGGTCGGCATCAACGAAAAGGCGGCGCGCCTCAACGGCATCAACCCGATGAAGGTCCAGTTCCTTACCTTCATGCTTCTCGGGATCTGCTGCGCGGTCGCGGGTTTCATCGCGGTCACGAAGGCGGGTAGGCACGACAGCGTCAATATCCTCAAGTTCATCGAGATGGACGCGATCCTCGCCGTCGCCATCGGCGGAAACTCGCTCGGCGGCGGAAAGTTCAGCATTACCGGTTCCATCATCGGCGCGTACACCATCGAGATGCTGAGCCGGACCCTCCTGCGCCTGGAAGTCGGCACGGAGACGATCAAGGCCTTCAAGGCGGTGTTCATCATCATCCTTATGGTAGTCGCATCTCCCGTGGTCAGGGAGTATTTGTCGCGGGTAAAGATACGGCGCGGGGTCGGTTTCCTTAACGGCTTCGGGAAGAAGGAGGCGTAAGGTGTCATCGTTAAAAGCGCCTAAATCAAAAGAAGCGATTTCGAATTCGAATCTTCTGTTCATTATCGCGAGCGTCATATTCGCGTTGATGTATGGATTTGCCATTCTGCGCTATCCCGAAAGCTTCCTTCAATTTCAGACCTTCTTTGACCTCTTCAGCCTTAACGCGCCGCTCATTATCCTGACGCTCGGTTTAAGTATCGTCATGATCGGCGGCGGCATCGATATATCGGTTGGCGCGGTGACCGGGCTCGTGACCATGTGCTGCGCGGTACTGCTCGAGTCGAAGGGCGGAAGCATCGGCGGCGCCATGCTGCTCGCGCTCGGCATCGGCCTCGCGTTCGGACTCCTGCAGGGATTCCTCATTGCCTACCTGGACATACAGCCGTTCATCATCACGCTCGCGGGAATGTTCCTCGCGAATGGACTCTTGACGACGATCCATAAGGACCCGATCAACGTGAGCCACGAGGGTTTCGTCGCCCTCAGGGATTTCACCATCGTAATTCCCTTCTTAGGCAACAGCAACCGGCTCGGGAATTTCATTCCGCTCGAGATTAAGCTCGGTACCGTCGTCGCCCTCGTCCTCATCCTTCTCCTCGTCGTCCTGATGAAGTGGTCGCGGTTCGGCCGAAATCTCTACGCGGTCGGCGGCAACAGCCAAAGCGCCCTGATGCTCGGCATCAACGTGCGGAAGACGAAGTTCATGTCGTACCTGCTCTGCGGCGCGCTTTCGGGCATCGCGGGTTTCGTGTACATCATGACGACGGGCGCGGGAAACGTCGGAAACGCGGCGGGCTTCGAGATGAAGGCGATAGCCGCGTCCATCATCGGAGGCACGATGCTCACCGGCGGAGTCGGAAACCTATTCGGATCGCCGATCGGCTCGTTGACCCTCCTGACGATCAACGAACTCATTCGCGCCGCGGGCGTCAACTCCAACTTCCAGGCGATCGTCAGCGGTCTCTTGCTCTACGTCTTTATCGTCCTGCAAAGCGTCGTCGTGTGGATGCGCGGCAGCGGAAAGTTCAAGATTATCTTGCCGGCTTGGTTTAAGTTTAATAAAAGTAACTAGCGGTTTTAGCGGAGGTCTGAAAGGCCTCCCGCGTTAACCACGTCGGCGAAACCCGCGCCCAAAAGGATGCGGGCCGCCTGCGACGCGCGAGCACCCGACGCGCAGTACACGACGATCGGCTTGTTTTTGGGAAGCTCAGCGAGCCGGTCCGCGAGCGAGTCGAGCGGGATGTTTTTCGCCTTCGGGTACGCGCCCGAGGCGAACTCGCCCTTGGTTCGCACGTCGACGACTACGGCTCCCAGCGCTATTTTTTCCCCGACGACCGTACGGGGCGTTTTACGGTTTCCAAACCTGCGCACGGTAAAGTAGAGCCCGGCAATGACGACTGCGAGTATCCAGAGTATATTCGTATCCATGTAATCCCCCTCGACATGTTACAAATCTACCTCATCCGATATAAGTCGTCGGTGACGAAGTCACGGTCCGCGGCCCACAAATGTCGTATTCTTAAAGTGAAAGGCGCCAGTTAGCGACGCGAAGGAGAAAATATGAAGCGCAATATGGGTACGGTAGATAGAGTCGTTCGCATTGTCGTAGGCGTCGCGATCGCTGCGGCGGGGATATACTTTAGGAATTTGCTCGGCTTGATCGCGATCATTCCGCTCGCTACGGGAATCGTGGGTTTTTGCCCGCTTTACGTACCGCTCGGCCTTTCGACGCGACGTAAGGATGTTTGAGGGGGTAGGGCTTAACGCGGGAAGCCAGAATACCGCGTGGGGCGTTTTACCCGTTATCCCGGCAATCACGATGGGAAAGCTTCTCTTCGTACATTCGGTGATCGGCGAGCGTCATAAGGTCGCTTAGGGTAAAGTCCCCCTCCATTTCCGCGGAATGCGCGAAACCAAGCGAAACGCGGACTTTCCAGGATTTGCCCGATGAATCGTTCAATTCTTGCAGGAGGGCGTTTATGCGCTTGCGGACCGCGTTGAATTCGGATAGAGGGCAGTCGACCGCGAGAACGGAAAACTCGTCGCCTCCAAGCCTGGCCAGAATATCGGTATCCCGAAAGGTTTTGCGCAAAATCCCGGCGAATGAGCTAATAAGCCAATCGCCCGCGGCGTGCCCCCATGTGTCGTTGACCCGCTTGAGCCCGTCGAGGTCGGCGAACGCGAGCATCACATCACCCCTTTTCCGCCCATTCATGCGTAATTCGCGCTTGGCAAAGGT
>DAOPXQ010000048.1:0-11797 GCA_035352395.1 Treponemataceae bacterium
TCGCCTTTCCGGATGACTCAAGCTCCTCGACGCGCTCAAGGGTCGCGTTATACCGCTCGTTCCTTGTCTCCAGGGCATGCGCGAATTTGGGAAATTTTCCGTAACATGCTCGATAGAACAATTTATTCTTCGTGGCACCCTTACGGTATCCGGCCGGCTGCGTCAGCACGACGACCGCCTTCGCGTTTCCGTCGTCGAGGGCTTTGCGCACCGGGATCGAGTCCCCGATGCCGCCGTCCAGGTATTGCTGCCCGCCGATGCACACCGGCTGCGAGACGAGGGGAAGGGAACAGGACGCCTGCGCCACGCTGAGGAGCGAGTCCCCGGTCTTTGGCGTCATGTACTCGGGTTCGCCGGTCGCGAGATTCGTGACGACGGCGCAATAGGCCCCGACGTTGCGCTCGAACGACGCAAAGTCATAGAGGTCGTAACAGTAGGGAATCTTGCGGAAAAGAAGGTCCATCCCAAAAAGGGATCCCTCGCGAAGCAGGCAGCGAAGGCCCATGTAATCGGGGCGCCTGCAATAGTCGACGTTGACCCGTCGGGCCCTGTCGCGCTGCCGCGAGATGTACGAAAGCGCGTGGCTCGCGCCGGCCGACACGCCGATGACGTAGTCGAAGAAGACGCCGTTGTCGAGCAGGCAATCGAGCACGCCTGTCGTGTAAATGCCGCGCATTCCCCCACCCTCGAGAACGAGGGCCGTCCCCCTGATTCTTCTCTCGTTTTCTTTTTTTTCCATGAGTCTTAAGATATCACGTCGCGTGGATTCTTTCACCCAGGGACCCGCCTTGTGCCATCGAACCCCCTGCGTGTATAATCATGATCATGGAAGATTACGGCGAAAGGCTAACGGCGATGGAGACCAAGCTCTCGTATCTTGAGGACTTCATGGGCAAGCTCCAGTCGATAGCGGTCGAGCATACGGAAGCGATCGATCGGCTTAAGAACGAGAACAAGGCGCTCCGCGAAAAACTCGGCGAGGTTTCGGACGCGGTTCAGGACATTCCGAACGTACGGCCGCCGCATTATTGACGGAGGCTACCGCGCAACTTGACCCAAAGGCGCATAGTTCGTATTGTAAAGAAATCAAAGAGAATGGAGATTACGCGACGATGACGAAAATACTGGTAGTAGAGGACGATCTTTCCGTATCCGGGCTCGTTCAGTCAATCCTCGAGGAAAACGGATTTGCGGTAACCACGGCGCCATCCGCCGAACGCGCGAAGGAAATTCTCAAGGACGACATACCGAATCTCGCGCTGATCGACATCATCCTCCCAGGGCAAGGCGGAATGGACCTAATACTCGAGCTGCACACGGACAACCCCGAGCTCGGGATCATCCTTACCTCCGGAAAGATCGACATGAATAAATCCACGTTTAAGGTACTTGCCCACCAATTCGGCGTCGTCGGCATTCTGCCGAAACCCTTCACCGTCGAAGAGCTACTCTCGACGGTCAACGAGGCGCTCGCCGGCTAAGCTCCCACATCAACAGCGATCCCGCGATCGCTACGTTCAGCGAATCGACGCCTCCCGAAACCGCTACCATAATCGACTCCGCGCACCCGCGCCTCCATGGCTCGGGTATGCCGTCATGCTCATTGCCGAGCGTAAGCGCGCACGGAAACGCCGCGCTGCCCGCGCCCGCCACGATCGCGCCGTCGCGAATCTCCGCGGCGTACGAGGCCATGCCGGACGCGGAGAGCGAGACAAGGTCATCCGGGGTTGCATGCCTAAGGCGAAGCGAGAGGGCCGCGCCCATCGAGGCCCGCAAAGCCTTTCTGTTAAAGGGATCGCAGCATTCGCCGCCGAGCCATACGGTATTGAACCCAAACGCGAGCGCCGAGCGGAGCAGCGTCCCGAGGTTTCCCGGATCGGTAATCGCGGGAAGCACGAGTATTCCCGAATCTACGTAAGAAGTTTTATCGCGCGAGAGGTTGGCACCCGCGAGGTTGGCGCCCGCGAAGTCTTCCCGCGCGGGCAAAATCGATGGGCGACGGACTACGGCGAGCATACCGCGATGAAAGTCAAAGCCCGCGATGGAAGAAAGCTCGTCGTCGCCAAGCGCGGTCACCGGAATCGCGGACGCAGACTGCGCGGCGAACGATTCAGCTTCCGCGACGCAGGACTGCGCGGCGAAAATCGCCTCAACGTGCCAGCGTGAAGCTATCGCGCGAGAGACGAGCAACCTTCCCTCCGCGACAAACAGACCCTCGGAACGAAGGTCACGGTCGCGAAGGTCGAGATACCCCGCCCAGCCCGGCGAACGATCAGGCAAAAAGGCCCTTGATCTCGTTTCGATAAAACTCATCGAGCTTGTAGCGCATGATTTCCTGTTTGGCGGAAAGCTCCACGCCGGTCTCGAATTGTTTCTCGAGCAGGGCGAAGCGATTGATTCTCTCGAACATCTTGAAACCGTTCTTGGGGCTCACGAGATCGGCGATCTCTCCCTCGAACATTTTTTGCGTCTGCGGGTCCGCGAGCACGCCCGCAAAATCGGACGCCTCGACCGCGTTCTCCTTTGCCCAGGCCTGAACCTCGTCCCGATTCACCACGATGAGCGCGCCGAGGTATCGCTGGTCCTGGCCGAGAACGACGGACTGCGCGATATAGCGTGACTCGTTCAGTTTCATCTCGAGCGGCAGGGGCTCGATATTCTCGCCGCCCCTTAGCACGATGGTGTCCTTCTTCCGCCCGCGGAGGATGATCTCGCCGGTGACGGTCTTGAACCCAAGGTCGCCGGTGTCGAGCCACCCGTCGGGAAAAAGAACCTTCGCGGTCAGCTCGGGTTTGCGATAATAGCCCTTCATGACGTTGCCGCCCCGGACCATCACCGTTCCCTTCACGCCGCGGGGAAGCTCGTTACCCGCCTCGTCGACGATCTTTACCTCGCAGCAGGATATCGGCTTGCCGATGGTGCCGAACACGGGACGCCCGAAGGGACGCACGGCGACTACGGGTGCGGTCTCGGTAAGGCCATAGCCCTCCACGACTTTTATGCCGACGGCCCAGAAGAACTCGTCTATGTTCGGGGGAAGCGCGCCGCCGCCGGAGACGCCGCCCCGGAACGAAGTGCCGAGCTTGCAGCGAATCTTGCGGAACACGAGCAAGCCGCCCAAAGCCTTGAGGGGCCAGAAGAACAGCCAGGGAATGACGGATAGGATGCCGAGCGCGACGCGCTCCGCGTGACTGAAGCACGGCGCGACGCCGAAAACCCGGCGCTCGAAACGCGAGTCGAAGATCGCGACGGCGACGAAGAAGCGGAAAAGCGCGTAGGGGATGCCGCCGGTCTTGCGCATGAGCCGCCAGATGCCATCGTAGACGGATTCCCATATACGGGGCACGGAAGGCATGAGCTGGGGATTCATCTTCGCGAGATCGGCGAGCAGGATGCTCCCCACCGGCTTCGAGTAGATGATCGCGCCGGCGCTGATCAGGATAACGTATTCGCACAGGCGCTCGAAGGAATGCCAGACGGGAAGCACGCACAGGGCGCGCTCGCCGGGATGTAGGACGATTCGCGACGGGAGATCCTCAAGCTGGCACAGAAAGTTCCCATGGCTCAGCATGACTCCCTTCGGCTCGCCGGTCGTGCCCGAGGTAAAGATAACGGTGGCGATCTCGTCCCACTCGCCCTTATCAAGCTCGGCCTCCACGGCGCCCGGGTGGGCGACGCGCCAGGCGCGGCCCTTCTCCAGAATTTCGGAATAGCCGAACACGTCGAAGCCAAGCGAGCGAATCTCGCGGACGCGCGGCTCCGGGGGAAGGTCAAAGACGATAATGGTCTTAAGAAGTGGAAGCGAAGAACGGTTATCGATCGCCTTCTGAACCTGAGCGTCGTTCTCGAGGACGGCGGTTCGGCACTCGGAGAACGAAAGGATATACGTCAGTTCGCGCGCGTTCGCGTCGCATCCTCGGGGAACGTCGGCGGCGCCGATCGCCATGATGGCCATGCTCGAGTGCAGCCATTCCATGCGGTTGTCCGCGATAAGGCCGATATGGTCGCCGCGGGTATGTCCGAGCGCGAACAGTCCCCCCGCGTAATCAAGCACCGTCGCAAAATAATCCCTATACGTAATGGGGTCAAAGCCGCCGGAGGCATTACGAACGTATTGGGCGGGCGTATCGGGATATTGAGAGGTGATGCGCTTAAGGAGCTTGGGGAGGGTCTGGTCCATAGGTTTACAAAATATCACGATATGTCATCTTGTGCAAGTTTTGGCTACCGCGCAAAGCGTCGTTTCAGGTATACTAGGAATATGAGCAGTAATTGTAAAAAGCCGAGAATCGGCATCACCGTCGGAGACCCCGCCGGCATAGGCCCCGAGATCGTCGCGAAGACAGTCGCCGACCAAGGCATACTCGATCTGTGCGAACCGATCGTCTTCGGCGAATTGGACCCGGACAAAATCCGCGCATCGGGCATCCGCTCAGGCGAGGTAAGCGCGGAAGGAGGCAAGGCCGCTTACGACGCGATAGAAAGCGCGGTCCGGGCCTTCGAGGCCGGGCGTATCGACGCGATCGCGACGGCGCCCCTCAATAAGGAAAGCCTTCGCGCCGCGGGCGTTCCGTATATCGGGCATACCGAGATCCTCGCGGGGCTCACGGGCTCCGACGATCCCTTAACGATGTTCGAGACCCTCTGTCTCCGCACTTTTTTCCTTTCGCGCCACGTTTCGCTCCGCGAGGCCTGCGACCTCGTCACCGAGGAACGTGTATATCGATACCTCGTCCGCTGCTCGCGCGCGATGAGCCAAAGCCTCGGGATCGCGAACCCATTGATGGCGGTGGCGGGGCTTAACCCCCATTGCGGGGAACACGGGCTTTTCGGCCGCGAGGAGGAATGTATCCCACCGGCGATAGAGCGGGCGGCCCAGGACGGGATTCGCGCGGTCGGGCCGATAGGCGCTGACTCGGTGTTCCATCTCGCAAAAATCGGTAAATTCGACGCGGTCCTATCGCTCTACCACGATCAGGGCCATATCGCGTGTAAAACGCTCGACTTTGAGCGAACGATATCGCTCACCCTCGGACTGCCGTTCCTCCGCACGAGCGTTGACCACGGAACGGCCTTCGATATCGCCGGTAAGGGAATCGCGAGCGCTGTCAGTATGATCGAGGCGGTAAAGGTAGCGGTCAGATATTGTTAATTTTTGGCAACCGGTTGCCTTTTTTTTATTGACACTGAAAACAATCATATACATACTCGTTTTAGGTGGAAAACGACTACCGAGGAGAGGAAATGAAAGGAATTACCGTCAAACAGATACAAAATGCCAAACCCGAAGCAGTTCATGGGGAATTCACGGATTTTATGGGCGAACGGTTTTACCGGATATCGAATTATGACGCGATGCCGCCGTTCTTCATGACGATCGTCAGCTCCTCGGACGTCTGGAATTACCTCTGGTCGAACGGCGGAATCACCGCAGGACGCATCAACAGCGACAAAGCCCTGTTTCCCTACTACACCGCCGACAAGGTTTCGGACTCTCGGACCTACACCGGCCCCTACACCGCCCTTAAGGTACGCTCGGGCGACGACGAGTGGCTGTGGGAACCCTTCTCCGAGGCCGCGGCCGGTTTATGGAAGATTAAGCGCGCGATCTACAAGAATATGAACGGCTCAAAGGTATACTTTGAGGAGGTAAACGAGGACCTTGGCCTCGCCTTCATCTACGGATGGACCTCGAGCGACGCGTTTGGCCTCGTTCGCCGCGCGAGGATCGAAAACCGATCCGCCGCCACGGTCAAGCTCGAGATTCTCGACGGCGCGCGGAACATCCTTCCCGCCTGCGTCACCTCGGCGTTCCAAAACGACAACAGCGTGCTCCTCGACGCGTATAAAAAGACCGACCTCGACAAGGACTCCGGCACCGCGGTGTTCTCCGTCACCTCGATCGTTACGGACAAGGCGGAGCCGAGCGAAGGCCTCTTCGCGAACGTCGCCTGGTTCACCTGCCCCGGCGAGCTCTTCCTCTCCCCGGATGCCCCGGAAGCCTTCCGCTCAGGTACCCCCATTTCCCGAGAGACGGTTCTCAAGGGCACGAGAGCGGCGTTCTGGGTCAAGCGCGAGCTAAGCCTCGAGCCCGCGGGAGCGTCGCCCGCCGGGGCAAACTCTTCCGGCGCGAAATCCGCCGACGACTGGTATCTCGCGCTCGACACCTCGCTCGATCTCGCGCGCCTCAAGAGGCTCGAAAAGCGCATCGCGGACCGAAAGGCCGCCCGCGCCGAGCTTGAGGCCGACATCGAAGCAGGCAGCCGCCTTCTGGACTCGTATATCGCGGCCGCCGACGGAATGCAGACGACGGCCGACCTCGCGACCTGCGCGCACCACGAAGCGAACGTCATGTTCAACGTCATGCGCGGCGGAATCCCGGCCGACGGCTATACGGTACGGATCGACGACCTGCTCGCGTTCACCGCGACCCGCAACCATGCGCTCGTCGCCAAGATGAAGGATGCCGTGGCCCCGCTCGGCGAGAAGACCTCGGTGGAAAGCCTCCGCTCCGCCTGCGAGCGAACGGGCGACGCCCAACTCGCGCGCATGTGCTCGGAGTATTTGCCCCTCACCTTCTCCCGCCGCCACGGCGACCCGAGCCGCCCCTGGAACCGATTCTCCATCGAGCTCAAGGACGCGCACGGAAACAGCAAACTCAACTATCAGGGCAACTGGCGCGACATCTTCCAGAACTGGGAGGCGCTCGCCCTTTCGTATCCGGGATGGATCGACAGTTTCACCGCGAAATTCCTCAACGCGACCACGGCCGACGGGTTCAACCCGTACCGCATCACGCGCGACGGCATCGACTGGGAAGTGCAGGAACCGGACAATCCCTGGTCGAACATCGGCTACTGGGGCGACCATCAGGTCATCTACCTGGAAAAACTCCTTGAGCTCCGAAGCCGCTTCGACCGCGACTCCCTGGTGGCGGACCTCGGCCGCGCGTGCTTCTCGAGCGCCAACGTCCCGTACCGCCTCAAGCCCTACGCGGACATCGTTAAGAACCCGCGCTCGACGATCAGGTTCGACGAGCCGCTCCACGAGGCGATCGAGAAGGCCGCCCACGAATACGGCACCGACGCGAAACTTATCCGCGCGAAGTCAGGCGAGGTCGCGCTCGTCTCGATGACCGCGAAGCTCATCCCGATCGTGCTCGCCAAGATGTCGAACCTCGTTCCCGGCGGCGGCATATGGCTCAACACCCAGAGACCCGAGTGGAACGACGCGAACAACGCGCTCGCGGGCTACGGGCTTTCGATGGTCACCACCTATTACCTTAGGCGATTCATGACATTCCTCCGTGGCCTCTACGCCGACGCGGGCGACGCCGCGTATGCCGTCCCCCGCGAGACCGCCGACTTCTTCGCGGAGCTCTCAAGCCTCTTCGCGGAGAACTCGCCGGAAGCGCTCGGCACGGGCAAAGCCCGACGCGCGTTCATGGACAAGGCGGGCGCCTCGTTCGAAAGGCAGCGCGAGTCCATCTACGCGAACGGTTTCGCGACCGAGACGAAGTCGCTTTCGTCGCGCGAGATCATCAAGGGCCTCGACGCCTTCCTCGCGCACGTAGAGGCGACGATCCGCGCCAACCGCCGCTCGGACGGGCTCTACCACGCGTACAACACGATGGAGATCACCGCGTCGGGCGACATGGAAGTGCATTACCTGCAGGAGATGCTCGAGGGTCAGGTCGCGATCCTTTCCTCCGGCGCACTCACGGGAAAGGAAACCGCGGACCTCTGCGACGCGCTCAAGGCGAGCAAGCTGTTCCGCGCGGACCAGTATTCCTACATCCTGTACCCGGACAAGGAACTACCGCTCTTCAGGGATAAGAACATCGTCCCCTCCGCGGACGCGAAGCGAATCCCGCTTCTAGCCGCCATGCTCAAGAACGGCGACGGCTCGGTAATCCGCGAGGACGACGACGGCGTTTGCCACTTCAACCCCGCGTTCCGCAACGCTCACGGGCTTGAGGGCGCGCTCGACGCGGCGTCGGCCCCGGACGCGGACCGCAGGGCCATCCTCGAACTCTACGAAAAGACCTTTAACCACCGCAGCTTTACCGGCCGCTCCGGCACCTTCTACGCGTACGAGGGACTCGGCAGCATCTACTGGCACATGGTCGCGAAGCTCATGCTCGCGGTACAGGAAAAATGCCTCGAGGAAACGGACGCGAAGACGAAGGAACGGCTCGCCGCGATCTACTACGACGTCCGCAAGGGAATCGGTTTCAACAAGACGCCCGACGTCTACGGCGCGTTCCCGACCGATCCCTACTCCCACACCCCGGCAGGCCAGGGCGCCAAGCAGCCCGGAATGACCGGACAAGTCAAGGAAGAGGTTATCACTCGCTGGGGAGAGCTTGGGCTTTCGGTCAACGACGGAATCCTGACGATCGATCCCGCGATCCTCCGCAAGTGCGAATTCCTCGAGGACGGAAGCCTTTCGTTCACCTGGTGCGGCACGCCCTTTACCTACCGGCTCGCGGCTAAAGGCGAAAGCCCGTCCATAACCGTGACCGCCGGCAAAGGAACCTCGACGCGCGCGGGCTCCAGCCTTAGCCGCGATGAATCGCGCGCGCTGTTCGCACGATCAGGGGAGATCAAGAAGATCGAGGCGCTCGTCAACGCGGGATCGAGCCTCTAGCATGATCAGACACCTGCTTCTCGACCTCGACAATACGCTCTACCCCGCGTCGGGAGGCATGGACGAAGGCATAACCCGGAGGATGCTCGGCTTCGTGTCGAGTTTCCTCGGGGTGCCCTTCGAGGAAGGCGTCCGTCTCCGTAAGGAAGGGCTTCTGACCTACGGTACGACGCTCGAATGGCTCCGAACGGAACGAGGGCTCTCCGACGAGAACGCCTTTTTTCAGGCGGTTCACCCGGACAGCGAGATCGAGGAGCTCCGCAAGGACCCAGCCCTTCGGCCCTATCTCGCCTCTCTCGGACTCCCGATGACGCTTCTGACCAACGCGCCGCGCATCCACGCGGACCGGCTTCTCTCGTTTTTCGGGATCACGGACCTTTTTACCGGGGTTTTTGACCTGAACTGGCACAATGGGCGGGGAAAACCGCACCCCGAGTGCTTCCTCAACACCCTCAAGGCGGTCGGATTCGGCGTCGAGGAGACGCTCTTCGTCGACGACCTCCCCAAGTACGCGCGCGGCTACAAGGCCCTGGGAGGCCAGGCCGTACTCGTGGACGAAGCCGATAAATACGGGGAAATCGCGCAAAACGAGGGCTTCGGCCGGATTTCGTCCATCTACGGACTTGCCGACTGGCTCCGGAATTCTTGACAGCGCGGACGTATATCGCTATCACTAATACCAACCATCATTAGCTTCCAAGGAGCATTCTTACATGAGTTCCACCCCTAACCCCAACGCCCTCGTCGTCAAATACCGCCATCTATTCCCCGAGCTGATCAAGCACTCGCGCGCTGAGACGATCATCACCGAGGAAAACGTCTATCAGCCCGCAAACATGGAAATCCGCAAGATCATGGAATCGATGTGCGTCGACAACCTTCTTCCTAACTCCGAATTCCGCGGACGCGACCACATCGCGGACTTCCTCGCGAAGGTGAAGGAAGGCAAGCGCGGCATCATCCTGATGGAGCATTTCAGCAACTTTGACCTTCCCGGCTTCATCTACCTGCTCGAGCGTTCCTGCCCCGAGGGCAAGGAACTCGCGGACCGCGTCGTCGCGATCGCGGGCATGAAGCTCAGCGAGGACAACAAGTACGTCTCCGCCTTCGCCGAGGCCTATTCCCGCGTCATCATCTACCCTAGCCGCTCGCTCGCCGCCATCAAGGACCCCGAGCAGTTCGAGAAAGAGGAAAAGAGAAGCCGAGTGATCAACCTCGCCTCGATGCGCGCGCTCGACCGCGTCCGCAAGGAAGGCAAGGTCGCGCTCGTGTTCCCCGCGGGAACGCGCTATCGCCCCGGAAAGCCCGAAACCCGCAAGGGCGTCCGCGAGATCGATTCCTACATCCGCCTTTCGGACGTGATGCTCCTCGTCTCCATCAACGGCAACTGCCTCCGGTTCTCCGAGGACCCGACGGACATGCTCGGCGACGTCGTCTACCAGGACCGCGTCATCATGACGGCGAGCCCCGCGATGGACTGCAAGGAATTCCGCGCAAAGGCGCTCGAGGGCGGATCGGCGGACGCCGAGGATAAAAAGCAGATTGTCGTGGATACCGTGATGGACAAACTCCTCGCCATGCACGAGGAAAACGAGAAAGGTCGGCTCTGAGTTTCAGGCGACGCGACGGCGTTCAATGCGTCGCGTCGCCTGAAACTCTAGGCCATCTCCGGGAAATACGATTCCGCGCGGTCGCGACCAAGCGTCTTCGCGCGGTACATCGCGTGGTCAGCCTTCTCTATGCAAGTCTGAACCGTGTCCCCGTTTCCCGGGGAGGGCACCGTCACGTATATCCCTACGCTGACCGTATAGGTAAAATCCGGATGGCCCACGAACCGCGAAAGGCGGGCTGCGCCCAGTATTCGCCGAGCCACCGACTCCGCGAAGTCAACGTTGGTGCGCGCGAGAAACACCACGAACTCCTCCCCGCCGTACCTGCCGCACAGATCCGACGCGCGGACCTCCTTTCCCAAGATGACGCCAAAATCCCTTAATACCTCGTCCCCAAAACCATGGCCATACGTGTCGTTAACGCGCTTAAAATGGTCCAGGTCGATAAATAGGGCCGCCATGCTTTCGCGGTATCTCGCGTGATGCGCGACGAAGGTCCCCGCCTCCTCGACGAAGTGGCGGCGGTTCATAAGGCCAGTCAGGGAGTCGAAAAACGCGAGGTCTCGTATGTGCAGGTCGGACTCTTCCTTGGATAGGAGGAGAATCCCCGTGCTGCCGACCAGCATGATCAGGATCAGCATCATGAACGAAAAATCGTCGAACAGCATGTCGATTCTGCGGGCCTGCGCGGATAGCGCGAAGAAATCGAACCCGCACGCGAGCGACGCGACGAACATGACAAGGTATAGTATCCCGAGAATTCGGCGTAGCGCCGACCCTTTCGAGCTCTCGATAAAGAGTATGCCAGGCAATACCAGGATAAGCTGAAATAGATGCCAGGATATCATGTCGAGGTAATCCTCGAGCGGAAGGATAAAGTGAGAGAGAATGGCGAACATCAGGATTAAGGAGAACAGGATCGACTGAACGAGGGTCGCCCAGCCATGCTCGTGGCGGCTTAGCGAGATCATAACCAATGATTCTAGGAACACCCCAAAAAAGAGCGCGATCATGCCGAAGTCGCCAAAGCGATGGTCGTTGCCGGCGGAGAATATCAGCAAGACCTGCGATACCGCCTGAAAGCCCTTGGCGAACACGAAGCGCCTGAGCCCGGAGGTCCCGACGCCCGCGCCGCTCGTTCGATATACGGCCGCCAAAAAGCAGAACGAGAGATTTCCCAAAAAGAGAATCTTGGTGGCGGTCGCCGGGTCGATGGACAAAAAGTCACTAAAAGCGCCGAGAAAATCCATGAATCAAGTATAGGCTTTTATACGGTGAGCCCGCGAATTTATTGGTTTCCGATTATTCCTTGCGGTATCGGGCAGCGAGGGCATGGCCCGACAAACCCTCGGCGGTCGCGAGGATCTCCGCGGCGGCGACGGATGCCTTCCAGCCCGACAGGTTCGCGCCCGAGCTTAGCCCCGAACTTGACCCCGCGCCCTCGGTCGTACGGAGGGTAGTGACGGTCTTTAGGAAGTGCCGGACGGAAAGCCCGCCGGTAAAGAGCGCGCTTCCGGAGGTCGGAAGGGTATGGTTAA
>DAOPXQ010000049.1:0-9187 GCA_035352395.1 Treponemataceae bacterium
GGCGAGCGGAAGGTCATGGAAAATGCCGATCGTCGCACGGTCACCGCCCGCAGTCCAGCGCTCCGCGAGCGCGATAAGACCGTGCTGGTATTTGAGGTCGAGGTGGTTCGTCGGCTCGTCGAGAAGGAGCGTCGAGGGTTCTTGCGCGATCGCCCGCGCGAGAAACACGCGCTGGAGCTGGCCGCCAGACAGGCGGGAAAGGAGCTCGTCCGACAGCTCGAGCACGCCGCACTCGGCCATCGCGCGGTCGATTGCCTCGGTATCCGCCCGGCCGGGAGACGCAAGGGGCGAGCGGGATCCGCGTGCGTAGCGACCGAGCATTACGGTTTCGCGGACGGTATAGGCAAACCAGCCGGACGATAGTTGCGAAAGGAGTCCCGTCTCGCGGGCCGCCTCGCGCTGCCCCATTTTACGGCGCTCGCGCCGCTTTCCTCGCCGCGACGATTCGGCGTCCGTGACGGTAACGAGCAGGCTTCCCCGGTAGGGCAGCGCCCCCGCGAGGGCGCGGAGGAGCGTCGTTTTGCCGCATCCGTTCGGGCCGATGACGGCGAGCCGCTCGCCCGCGCGGAGCGTAAACGATATGCCATTTATCACGTCGGGCATGCGCTTGCCGTACGCGACGCGAAGATCCTTCGCTTCGATGAGAACGCCGCCAGTCATGCGCGCCCCCTTCGTGAGCGGAAAAAGACCCAGGCGAAAAACGGGGCGCGGAGGATAGCAGTGACGGCGCCGACGGGTAGGTCGAGCGGCGGGATCATCGTCCGCGCGATAAGGTCGGCGACCACCATCAGCGTTCCGCCCGCGAGGGCCGAGAACGGGATGACCCTGCGATGCGATGGGCCGAAGACTCGCCTTACCGCGTGCGGGACCGCGAGGTCAAGGAAGCCGATGACGCCGGTGAAGGCGATCGTGCAGCCGGCGAGCGCGGAGGCGACGGCGACGAGCGCGGGCTTTACCGCGCGCACGGGCACGCCGATCGAGGCCGCCTCGTCCTCGCCGAAGGTGAGGATGTCGAGCTCGCGCGAAAGGGCCATGAGCGCGGCGAGCGCGCAGGCGAGGACCGGGGCGAGCACGGCGACCGCTTCCCAGCCTCGGAGCGCGAAGCTTCCCATCTGCCAGTACATGAGCCGGCTCATCTCCTGGCCCGAGAGGGCCGAAAGGAGGGTGAGTATCGCGCTGACGAAGAGCGAGAAGACCATGCCGGCGAGGATGATCGTGTCGTTGTCGAGCCTAGGGTCTATCGCGCGCGAGATTCCCATGACGATGGCCATCGCGAGAAGGCTCGAGGCGAATCCCGCGAAGGGAAGGGCGAACGCGCCCGCGATCGGTATGGAGACGCCCGCGAGCATGACGAGCCCCGCGCCGAGCGAGGCGCCCGACGACACCCCGAGGGTATAGGCCGAGGCGAGCGGGTTCCTGAGGACGGACTGCATGACGGCCCCGCTCGCGGCGAGCGCCGCTCCCGCGAGGAAGGCGAGGAGAACCCTCGCGATCCGGAGGTTCCATACGACGCCCGCGGAGAGCGCCGTGATGCCCTCGGGGAGCGGCGAGCCGGTAAGGCGCGAGGCGAGTATCGCGACGAGGTTTGCCGGCGGTACGAACACGGACCCGAGGCACGCGGCCCCGACGAGGATGAGCGCCGCTATCGGAACGGAGACGGCGAGCGCGACGCGCGCGGATTTGATTCTTATCGGCTTCGTGGCCGGGCTCCTGCTCGCGCCGGAACGATCCGCCGCCTTCGCGACTTTACTTGAAGTATTCAGGGTATACCGCCTTCGCGATCTCCGCGATCGCAAGCGCGACGCCGGGCCCGGGCTGCGAGCTCGCGCGGTTATCGACGCGGTACACGCGCCGGTCTCTTACGGCCTTCATTCCGGACCAACCGGGGCGCGCGAGGATCTCCGCGACGGGATCGCCGGGGCCGGCCTGGTTGGTGATAATGACGTCGGGGTCCCTCGTGGCGACGGCTTCCGCGCTGACCGCTATCCAGCCTTTTTCGTCGGATAGCACGTTTGACGCGCCGGCGAGGGTAAGGACATCGTCGAGGTATACGCCTTTGCCGAAGCTGTAGATCCAGGGCGCGGGCGATATCTCGAAGAACGCGGTTTTTTTCTCGCTTTGCGGTATCGTTCCGGCGACCCGCGTTATCTCGGCGATCTTCTCGTCCATTCGCGCGATGGCTTCCCTTCCTTTGTCCTCGCGTCCGACGAGGCTCGCTATTCGCTCGATGTCCCCGCGAATCCCCGCGACGCTGTCGCTTGTCGGCACGTATACGACGCGTATGCCGGCGTCCGAGAGCGCCCTGAACGGGTCTTTGCCCGTTCCCTCGCGGGTGATGGACGAGGCGAGGAGGAGGTCAGGCGCGAGCTCGGCGATCCGCTCGGCGTCGGGATTCATCATGTCCATCCGGAGGGCCGAATCCGGCACCCCCTCTTCGTCGCCTGACCATGAGTCGACCGCGACGAGCCGATTGCCTTCGCCGAGCTCGACGAGGATCGCGGTTAGCGACGGAGCCATGCTTGCGATTCGCAGGGGTTTTGCCCCGTTTGCCCGTTGGGCGGTCTGGTCGACTTTGTTCCGTTTGGGATTTGCGCACGCTATAAAGAGGGAAGGCGCGAGCGCTATCGCGATGATAGCCGCCAGCGTCGCCGCGGTCTGAGCCGGGAAGGGATGCTTCATGCGCTTACTATAGTGCGACATCCCGGGGACTGGCAACATAACTCTCGATTGAAAAAGCCCAGGAACTGGTTTATAGTGGAACCTTAATGAAAATCATGCTGGTTTCGGACATTCACGCCAATCTGCCGGCCCTCGAGGCCTTTTCCGCCTACAGGACGAAAAACCGGCTTGAGGGAATACCCCTGTATTTTCTCGGCGATTACGTGAATCTTGGGCCTTTCCCCGAGGAAACCGTGAACCTACTCCGTTCCTTTTCCGGCGAGGTCTATCTCGCGGGTAACCATGACCGTTACATAATCAACGAGCACGCGCTCGACCATAATCCCTACTTTGGCAATCGCGACGGCATCCTGCACTGCCGTTGGACGCGGGATCAGCTTTCCCCGGGAAGCCTCGAGTGGCTCCGCAATATCCCCACTCGGCATCAATTCGAGCTGGGCGCCTTTCACGTCGACATGGTTCACGGTCGGCATGACTCCGACGAGGAAACGCTCGACGCGGGACGGATCGACTCAAAAAGGAAGATCGTTTACGCATGCGGGCATACCCACGTGCCGAGGAATCAGGGCGTCGGGCTCGCGCATATCTTCAATCCCGGCAGCCTTGGCAAGCCGCTTGACCGGGATAACAGGGCTTCTTTCGGGATCGTCGACGTTTCAGGCGAAAACGCGTCGCTTGAGGTCGTCCGGATCCCTTACGACATCGAGCGCACGGTACGCGCCCTCGAGGATCGCGAGGTCCCCTGGCGCAAGGGCATCATCAACAGTTTAAGGACAGCTATCTACACCGATGAAGAATGACACAATGAGAATTTTCCTGTGCGGCGACGTGTTTGGTCCCGTCGGCATGCGCTGCGTTACCGGCATGCTCCCGGGGTTTATCGAGCGCGAAGAAATCGACTTTACCGTGGTTAACGGCGAAAACGCGACGGGCGGTATCGGGATATCGACCGAGGACGCGCGCGCGATTTTCGCCTCCGGCGCCGACGCGATTACCGGCGGTAACCATACCTTCGAGAAACGCGATTTCTGGTCCGCGCTCGACGAGCTGCCCGGCATGCTCCGGCCCGCCAACTTTCCCTCGGGCGAACCCCTCGAAGGGATGGTCGCCACCCCCGGTCGCGGTTTCGCGGTATTCGAGAAGGATGGTTTTCGCGTCGCGGTGCTGAACCTGCAGGGCAGGGAGGATATGGTTCCCCTCGATTGTCCCTTTCGGTGCGCGGATCGCGCGATCGCGGCCTTTCTCGCGGAGCCGGAGCCCCCGGTTATCGTGGTGGATTTTCACGCCGAGTCGAGCGAGGAGAAAGAGGCGCTCGCCTTTTTCCTAGACGGCAAGGCTTCCGCGGTGGTTGGGACGCATACGCACGTGCAGACGGCCGACGAGCGGATCCTTTCCGGCGGGACCGCCTATATGACCGATCTCGGGATGACCGGCCCGCTGCGCTCGGTTATCGGCGTCGACCCGGAGTTCGCCGTTAAGCGAAATGTCACCCAGGTTTTATACCGCATGGAACCCTATGAGTCGCGAGGAGCCCTCCGTGGGCTGTTGGTCGACATCGACCCCTCGACCCGTAAGGCCACGTCCGTTCGGCGAATACAGCTCGCCGAGGCGGAATAAGGCTCGCCGAAACAAGCCCGCGCGCGACTAATCTTATTCGATTATTGGAATTTATCCCGCGAAAGCGGGGTTCCTATCCACACGCCCTCGGCGCCCAAATACTCGCGCCGTTGGCCGTCGATCAGTATTTGCACGGATTTTACCGTTGGGTACGACGTCGCGGTGAATACGATCTGGGCGAGCTGCCCGATATACCCCTCGATGCCAAATTGATTGAATTGAAATTCCTCGCTTAGGTTGATCGTGGCGATTCCGTTCTTGACGGTCGCCGAAAGGAGCCTCGTTCCCGGCGGGACGAGCGACCTGAGTCCCTTCCCTCGCTCGGCTGCGTTGGTGCCGCGAAAAAGCGTTTGCAGGGTTTCCGAAAGCGGCGAGTCGTTTTGCGGTATGTCGCGGGAAACCTCGCGGCGAAGGACCTTACCGTCCGCGTCGATAGTCACGAAAAAGAGTTTCGCGCTTCGCGTAGGGACGGTCTTTTCGGGCGCGGGTTTCGTCGCCGTGGGATTGGCCGTGGGTTTGGCGGCGGGCTCAGGTTTTTTCTCCGCCGGGGCTACGGGCTTCGGCGCGTTTTGTTTGGGTTCCGTTTTCTTTTCGGGTTTTGACGCGGGGCGAGTATCGATGGGTTTGTCGGCGGTTTTGCCTTCGACGGTCTGCGCGGGCGTCTTTTCGCTCTCAAGGCTGCCGTCGCCCTTGCGCTCGGCGGAGCCGGGAACGATCGTTACGTCAGAGTCAGGCGAGACCTCTGGTTGCACCGGAGCGGTCGAGTTTCCGTCAAGCTCGACGCGGTTTTTTCCCGAGAGGAAACCCGACGACGAGATTTTCGAGATACCGCCCATAATGGCTTGCTTGTTGAAAAAAAAGAGCACAAGGACAAGAAGGATAAACGCGATCCAGAAAAGACATCCCAACGACGCCTGTTTTTTCTTCTTTTCGGCCATGGGGCCAATGATACGCCGATTCGCGGCGGTATGCAAGGCGGATTTTTTCGGGTATATTCTGTATCGTGAAAAAACTCGAAGGATTGTCGGCTTCCCGCGGTATCGTGATCGGGACCGTCTTTTGCCTAGCCGACGAAATACCCGTAGCCATCCCCCGCGTCAAGATCGACGCGAGCGAGGCCGACGCGCAATGGGCGCGCTTCGAGTCCGCCCTCGCGAAGTCGCGCGGCGAGGTGAGCCTTCTTAAGGACGACCGCAACAAGGAACAGTCCGAGATCCTCGAAGCCCATTTGATGATGCTTTCCGACCCCGATTTTATCCCCAAGGTCCGCGATACCCTATTCTCCAATCTCGTGAACGTCGAGTCCGCGCTAAAGACGCGCGTCGACGAGGCGGCCGGGATGCTTCGCGCCACGGGTGACGCTTATCTCGCTGAACGCGCCGTTGACATCGAGGACGCGTTCGGCCGCGTGATGGGACACCTCCTTGAGGACTCGCCCGGATCGGCGCAGGGATCCCGCGCGACCAGGTTCGTGCCCCCAGGCGCGATTCTCGCCGCGAAAAACATCAGGCCATCCGACGCCCTTTCCCTCAAGGACTCCGGAATCGCGGGCATAGTGCTCGAGGAAGGCGGGGCGACGAGCCACGTCGCCATCCTCGCGCGCGCCTGGCGCATACCGGCCGTCATGGGCGTCCGCGGGCTTTTCGACGCCGTTTCCGACGGCGACGGGATAATCCTTGACGCGAACGACGGCCTCGTCATTCAGGACCCTACGAACGAGCAGCTTTCTTCATACCGCACCAAGCAGCGCACCGCGATCCGCTCGCAGGCCGAAACCTCCCTCGAGCGTTCCCAGCTCGCCATCGCGCGGGCCGAGACCACCGACGGCGCCGTGATGAGCCTTCGCGCGAATATCGCCTCCGCCGACGAGGCCCTTTCCGCGCGGGAGGAAGGCGCCGACGGCGTCGGGCTCTTCAGGTCCGAATTCCTTTTCCTCGGGCAGGGCAAGAACCCCGACGAGGAAACGCAGTTTCTCGCGTACCGCGCCGCCGTCGAGAATATGTGCGGCGCGCCCGTCGTCATAAGGACGCTCGACGCGGGCGCGGACAAGATGCTCGACGAGCAAAGCGACCTCGCGGAAAAGAATCCGCTGCTGGGCTGGCGCGCCGTGCGCTTTTGCCTTGACCGCCGCGATCTTTTCAAGACGCAGCTCCGCGCTCTCCTTCGCGCGAGCCAGTTCGGCGATCTCCGCATCATGTTCCCGATGATCTCGAACATCGAGGAGCTCGAGGCGGTGCTCGACGTCTTGGAGGAATCCAAGGCCGAGTGCGCCCACGCAGGGCAGCCGTTCAACAAGGCCGTGAAGGCCGGCATCATGATAGAGATTCCCGCGGCCGCCGTGTGCGCCGACATTCTCGCGCAGAAGGCAGACTTTATGTCGATCGGCACGAACGACCTGATCCAGTACACGATGGCGGTCGACCGCGAGAACCCCAAGGTATCGCACCTTTTCGACTGCTATAACCCTTCGGTGCTGAGGCTCGTCAAGCGGACGATCGACGCGGGCAAGGAAACGAGGACAGAGGTTTCGATGTGCGGCGAGATGGCCGGCGACCCGGCGTCCGTGTTCCTGCTCATGGGGCTTGGCCTTCGGACGTTCAGCATGGCGTCGACCCTGATACCGCAGGTAAAAGAGCTCGTCCGCAAAGTTTCCCTCGCCGAGGCGACCGAGCTCGCCGAGGCGGCGCTTGAGCTTTCGTCGGCTCGGGAAATCCGCAAGCTCGTTCAGGAAAGAATCAAGACGTATGAATAAGCATGACATAGACAACGACGGCGCTCCCCTGGACGCCGATAGCCCGGAAATCGCCGAGCGCGAATTCGACGAGGATAAAACCTACCGCAACCTTCCCCTTATCGTGATCGTGGGACGGCCGAACGTCGGCAAGTCGACGCTCTTTAACCGTCTGCTTCACAAGCGGCGGGCCATCACCGATCCCACGCCCGGCGTCACGCGCGATCCCATCGAGGACTCGGCGTTCATCGACGGGAAACCCGTGCGGATCATGGACACGGGCGGTTTCAAGCTCGATCGGGTCGCCGGCACGCAAGAGGCGATGATGGACGAGCTCGTCGTGGAGAAGACGCTCGCCGCGCTCAAGAAGGCGGACGAGATCCTGCTCCTTCTCGAGGCCGGCCCCGCCACGGCCGAGGACGAGGAGTTCATCGCGCTGCTCCGCCCCTACGCCAAGAAGCTCGTCGTCGCGGTCAACAAGACCGAGGGCGGGCGCCGCGAGGCAGACGCGTTCAACTTCATGAAATACGGGTTTAAGGACATCCTGTGCGTCAGCGCTGAGCACGGGGACAATATGATCGAGCTCGGCGAGGCGTTGACCAAGAAACTCGACTTCTCCCGCGTGGAGGAAGGCGAGGACGAGCGGCGCATCCGCGTCGCCATCGTCGGCAAGCCGAACACCGGAAAGTCCACCCTCTCCAACAGGTTGACCGGCTCGAACGCGTCGATCGTATCCGACATCGCCGGCACCACGCGCGACGTCGTCGAGGGCGAGTTCGAATATAAGGGAACGAAGTTCCAGGTACTCGATACCGCTGGTATCAGGCGCAAGGCGCGCGTCCACGAGGACATCGAGTACTACTCCGTCAACCGCGCGATCAAGACGCTCAAGGACGCCGATATCGTGTTTCACATGATCGACGCGAAGGAAGGCCTCGCCGAGCAGGACAAGAAGATCATCGCCCACGCGACTTCCGAGGGCCTCGGGGTCGTGTTCGTCCTCAATAAGTGGGATCTCATGGACCGCGAGAAGGGCGACAAGCCTTTCAAGGATACCGAGAAGAGCATGAAGGTCATGTTCGGCCAGATGGAGTACGCGCCGATAGTGCCGCTTTCGGCGCTGAAGGGCTCCGGGGTCGGCGAGCTCCTGAACGTCGCGATCGAATTATACTCGCAGCTTTCGCGCAAGATCGACACGAGCGCCCTCAATATGGCGCTCGAGGATTGGGTGCGCGCCTCGCCGCCGCCGCAAGGCAGGGCAAATCAGTTCAAGATCCGCTACATGACGCAGATCAGCGTCAATCCGGTAAAGTTCCTCCTTTTCGCGACGAGGCCAGAGGCAGTCACGAATTCATACCTTGCGTATTTGCGAAACAGGATCAGGAAAGACCTTGGGTTCGACAAGATTCCCGTCGTGCTCGAGGTTAAGGGCAGCAGGAAGAAGTGGGAGCAGCGGGAAGGCTGAGTCGCCCGGAAGGGGCGACGGAGGTTTGACGCATGGCCGAGTATTCCATCGGCGAGGTTGAGCGGATGACGGGGATTCGCGCCCACGTGCTCAGGTACTGGGAGGAGGCGATTCCGTTCATTCGCCCGCGCAAGGACGACGAGGGACGGCGCTATTACGGCGACGTCGACGTCAGGCGAATCGTCAGGGTAAAGGAACTCGTCGAGGTTGAGCGATACACGCTCGCCGGGGCGGGCGAACGGCTCGTCGCGGAACTCGCGGGCGAGGTTGCCGATGGCGATAAGGCCGCGAATGGAACCGCGCGCGAGATGGCGCGCGAGATCCGCGAAAAACTTATGACCGCGTACGCGGTCATTCAGGAACGAAAATCCAGGGAAACGGGTACAACCGATGAGTGAAGACAAAGACGGGCAGAAGAAGCCCTTTTACGAAAATATTGTAGAGAGCAAGAAGCGTTCCTCAAGGGACTCGAAGTACGACCATTCCGAGCATGGTCCCCGCCGCGATAGAACACCCCGAGGCGATGCCGCCCCGCAAGGCGAGAAAAGTTCGCGCGACGGCGCAAGGCCCGCGCGCGATGAGCGCGCGCCCCGTGGCGGTTACGCACCGCGCCGCGAGGATAGTGCCCGTGGCGAGCGTGCACCCCGCGACGGCGCAAGGCCCGCGCGCGGAGGGTATGCCCCCCGCGACGATCG
>DAOPXQ010000049.1:9287-11747 GCA_035352395.1 Treponemataceae bacterium
CACCCCGCGACGGCGCAAGGCCCGCGCGCGGAGGGTATGCCCCCCGCGACGATCGCGCCCCGCGCGGCGATGCAAGAAACGCGCGCGGGGAATACGCACCGCGCGGCGAACATGCTTCCCGCGGTGGGCAAGCTCCCCGCGGCGGAAATTCTCGTCATCCGTTCGTCGCGCCGCGTGAACTCGCTCCGGTGTTCGGCAAGCTTTCGCCCGAGACGCAGAAGCTCCTTGAGTCGTTCCCGGACATCGTGCAGGCGGTCATGCCGCTCGACAGCAAGAAGATCCTGGCCCTGCCCACGCAGATTCGCGAATTGTCCCATGGCCTTACCGACGAGCGTTCCGATCGGCGGATCGGCTACATGAACGATCCCGCGATCATTGGCTCCTACGTCCGTTACTACATGTGGTGGAATCTCGTGCGGCTCTCGCACGTTTTCTCGTCGCTAGCCCTGGAACTCGCCGACGGGGACTCCGCGGTCGATCTGGGCTCCGGCCCGCTGACCGTACCCATCGCGCTGTGGATGGCGCGGCCGGACCTCCGGAAGAAAAAGATTTCCTGGTATTGCGTCGATATCTCGCAGAACGCGCTTTCTGTCGGGGAAGAGCTCTTCCTTTCGCTCGCGGCGAAAACGGGCGACGAGCCCTGGCAGATAACGAGAATCAAGGGCGAGTGCGGCGTGTCCCTTAAGCGTCGCGTGCGGTTCGTCGCGTGCGCGAATATGTTCAACGAGCTGTTTTGGGATAGCCCCCTGCCGCTCGAGGCGCTCGCGAAGCAATACGCGAACGAGCTTTCCAGCTACGCGGATACCGACGCGTACATGCTCGTCGTCGAGCCGGGGATACCCCGGTCCGGGCGTTTTGTCTCGCTGCTCCGCGATAGTTTCATGCGGCTCGATTTTCATCCCCTCGCCCCGTGCCCGCACGAGGGCGTTTGCCCGTTCCCGGGACTGCGGAACGGAAAGTGGTGCCATTTCGTGCTTGACGCCTCGGGCGCGCCGGCGAAGCTCCGTAAACTGTCCGATGACGCGGGTCTTTCAAAGGATCGCGCGGCCCTTTCGTTTACCTTTATGCGCCGCACCGCGCGGAAGAACGAGGAAGTCGCCGATGATACGGCCGCCGCGCCGGAATCTCGCGACTCGCTCTCGATGGTCGGCGGGATGGCCAAGCTCTTTCCGCCACTTCGCGTCCGCGTGACCTCCGATCCCATCAAGCTTCCGGATTTCTATCTTGGCCGCTATGGGTGTTCCGAACTCGGGATGGTCATGCTGGTCGGGACGTACGCGGCCTCCGATTACCTGAGGGATTGCGTCTCGGGCTCGCTCGTCGAGGTGCCGATGCCGGACCTGAAAAAGGCGGAGATCGACGGTAAGACCGGCGCGATCGTAATTCGCCTAAGATAAATAGAAACCGTTTCTTTGCATTCCGGGGCCGCCTCGCATTATGCTTTTCATTACCATGAAAAGAAACCCGATGCGGCCCTTGGTCGCGATTACCGGATGCGACAGCGGGATTGGCGAGGCTCTCTGCCGCCAATATATCGACGCGGGCTATGGCGTGATCGCGGGCTACCTCGACGATCGCCGCGCCCCCGATATCATATCGCTAAGGCCCGTTGCCCTTGATCTGCGCGTCGAGGACTCGATCGCGGCGTTTGCCTCCGCGGTGATCGCGGGCATCGGCGAGGGTTTTAAGCTCGACTCCGTCATACTGAACGCGGGCGTCGTCGCCGCGGGTCCCGTGGAGAATATCCCGGTAGAGGCGGTCCGCGAGGTTTTCGAGGTTAATTTCTTCGGGTCGTATTCGCTCATTCAGAAATTGATACCGGCGATTATCCGCGATAAGTCGAGGATCGGAATCGTCGGCTCGTTCGCTGGCCGGATCGCGCTTCCCCTTTTTTCATCGTATGTATCGTCAAAATTCGCCCTTGAGGGATTTACCGATTCGCTCAGGCGCGAGCTTATGCCGTTTGGCGTCAGGACGGTGATGTTCGAGCCCGCGGCCGTCGCGACCCCGATCTGGTCGAACGGATGGGACGGCGTGGTGAGGCGATTCATGGGGCTTGTCGGGGAGCGATATAAAGAAACGTTCGAGAAAGCGGGCGCGACGTTCGTCGCGGGCGGCAACGCCGGGCTTCCCTCCGTGGACGCCGCGCGCATCATCATGCGTCGGCTCTCGTCGGTCTGTCCCCGCGCGCGCTATCTCGTCTCGCGCACGCCCATCCTTAACGCGATCGAGTGCGCCTTGCCCGCGTTCATTCTCGATCGCGCGATCGCGCGTCTTATCGGCACGTCGGGATTCAGGAAAGACCTCCCGGACTGAACCTCCGGGAGGCGATCAATCTTCGGGCAGGCTCTCGAGGTCTAGTTCGGAAAAATCCGCGAGCGGATCGGTCTTGAAGAGTTTCGCGAGCTGCTTGCGCGTCGTGTCCAGGTCCTTCGGGTACGGCGCGAGGAATTCCATCAT
>DAOPXQ010000050.1:0-11699 GCA_035352395.1 Treponemataceae bacterium
ACGCTTTCTGAAGCATATTTCCCGCTCGGCGGGCCTCGCGTTCATCATCTACCTTTCGGACGACGGCTATCTCGACTCCTACGAAAAACTGAAGGTGGAGCTCGCGAACTTCTCCGAGGAGTTAACCGGGAAAGACCGGATCATCATCGCGAACAAGCTTGACCTTCCGGGAACGCCCGAGCGGCTTGAGCTATTGCGCGCAAAGTACCCCGACCTCGACATCATCGGCATCTCCATTCATAACCGATGGGGCCTCGAGAACGTGCGCGACGCGTTTATCGGCATGGTTAACCGGGCGAACGCCGCGGCCGACGCTATAAAGGCCGCGGCCGAGCGAGAGTCCGGATTTGCGGCCTTCGCGGGCGGGCTTGAGGGCACCGACGGTGCCGAGGGTCTTGATGCCCCCAACCCGAGCTCGTCTCCCTTCGCGCCGAACGGCGACTTTATGCAAGCCGATCTTGAAGAACCGAAATACGACGAGGGCGACGGAGGGTTCGGCGCGACCGTGAGCCTATCGCGCAAGCGGAAGGGCAAGAAAAAATGAGAATCGCCGTCTTTGGCGGATCCTTTAATCCCGTGCATATCGGCCATCTGGCTCTCGCGGACGACCTCCGCGCGAGCCTGGGCTATGACCGAGTGATCCTCGTTCCGGCGAACGTCCCCCCGCACAAGGCGATGGCCTCGGGCGCGACGGCGGCCGACAGGCTCGCCATGCTCGCTCTCGCGTGCGAGGGTTCGGATTTCCTTGAATACGACGATTGCGAGATCGCCCGGGGCGGCGTTTCGTACACGATAGAAACTATCCGATACCTAACCGAAAAGAACCGATCGCGCCTTACGGGGAAGCTCGGCTTTGCCTTTGGCCAGGATCTCGTGGCGGGCTTCGGCTCCTGGCGCGATCCCGATTCCGTCGCCCGCGAGGCGGACCTGATACTCGCTCGTCGCCCGAACCAAGAGGGCGCGTCGGCGGTTACGGCTGTGCCGGCGGCTACAGCGGTGCCGGTGGCGACGTTCCCCTGGCGCCATATCAAGCTCGATAACCCACTTTTACCCATTTCGTCGTCAGAGATACGGGCGAGGATCTCGTCCGGAAAAGGATGGCGTTATCTTGTGCCTGAGGGCGTATACCGATATATTGTAGACCACGGTTTATATGAATGAAGATCTTGTTTCGATGATAGTCGCCGTCGACCGGTATGCGCAGAAGAACCTGTCCCAATCGCGGTACGAGCATTCCGTACGCGTCGCCGAGATGGCGCGCGAACTCTGCGAGAGGTTTTCCGTCGATCCCAACCTTGGGTTCCTCGCCGGTATCGGGCACGACATATGCAAGGCGGAGAGCGACGTAACCCTGCTTTCCCTGACTATCGCGGACGGAATCCCGCTTTCGGACATTGAGCGCGCTAAGCCGGCCCTGTTGCACGGAAGGGCGGCGGCCGTCCTCCTTAGTCGCGATTTCGGCGTGACGGACGAATGCGTGCTTAACGCCGTACGCTGCCATACCTTCGGGGACGCTGGGTTGTGCGACCTCGGGAAGATCGTTTTCGTCGCGGATAAAATCGAGCCAGGGCGGACCGGAATCGATCCCGCCTTTCGGGAGGGAATTCTCCAAGCCGATTTGGTCACGATGACGCGCATGGTCCTCGAGGACAATATCAGGTACCTCGAGGCGAGGGGCAAGCTGGTTTCGCCCGCGTCGCTCATGATGCTCAAGGACCTTAACGCAAAGGGGGAAAGACGATGAGCTCGTTCCGTCTGGATCGCAGCGTTTTGTTTCTCGTCGTAATATTGCTCGTGCTGGTGCTTACGGGCGTCATCCTGGTATTCGCGATGCGGACCGACCCGGTCCGGGACTCTCTTTCCGGCGATAAGCTCCTGAAGGCGCTCGTCGTGGTGGAGGATGGGGGAAAGCCGATATCGACGAACATCGTCGCGTATTATCCGGGTTCCAAGCGCGCCGCCATGTTCGATATACCGGGCGAGACCGGCCTTATCCTCAAGAGCCTTGGGCGCGTCGACCGAATCGACGCGGTATACGCGGAACGGGGAATCGCGGAATACAAGGCGGAGATCGAGGGGCTTACGGGAATATCCGTGCCGTTTTACCTCGTGATTAGCCTTGATCATTTTTCCAGGCTCGCGGACCTGCTTTCCGGCTTCGAGGTATTCATCCCGACGCCGGTAGACCTCAAAACCGACTCAGGACGCGTGCTGTTGCCCTCGGGCGCGGTGAACCTCGACGGCGACAAGCTGCGGACCTATGTCTCCTACGTCGACCCAAACGACCAGGAGGGAGAGGCGACGAGCCGCAAGCAGAAGCTCCTTCTCTCGTTTTTCCGCGCGCTCAGCGATAACTCGACGACCGTCTTCTCGGGATCGCTCTTTCCCGTCGTAAAGTCCGGCATCAAGTCCAACGTGCCCGGCGAGTCGCTCCACGAGCTGTTGGGCGAGCTTTCCAAGATCGACGCCGAGCGCCTCGTGCCCCAGCGGGTAACCGGCTCGCAGCGCGAGGTCGACGGAAAGATGCTGCTGTTCCCGTTTTACGACGGCCAGCTTTTAAGGGATATCATCAGGCAGACGCTCGGGGGACTCGCGTCGGAAAACTCCGCGACCCAGGAACGCATTTACGCCATCGAGATCCTCAATGGCACGAAGAGCCAGGGACTCGCGCGGAATACCTCGGAACTCTATCAGAGCTTCGGGTACGACGTGATTCGGACGGGGAACGCCGAGGGTCAGGAATACGAAAAGACGGTGATAATCGACCGGATCGGAAACGCGACGGTAGCCTCGACGATAGGGCAGGTAATACAGTGCTCGAACGTGCAGGCGACGAGCGTGGAGGACAAGGACAGCGGCGATTACGGCACCGAGGCGACCGTCGACTACACGATAATCATCGGAAAGGATTTTAATGGCCGATACGTTCGGCAGGAGTGATATGGAAACTAGCAAAAACACCAGGGATGCCGCCCTCGCGCTCGGCGCGCTCCTGAGGGACCACAAGGGCGGTTCGGTGATGGTTCTCGACGTGAGCGGGAGCAATACGTGGGCCGATTATTTCGTCATCGCCACGGTGACGAGTTCCGCGCATTCCCGAGGCTTGCAAAAACACGTGTATGAGTCGATCAAGGACCTTGGCCTTGAGATCCGTCCCGCGAGGCGCAAGCTGCCGGACGGCGACGAATGGGCGCTGATCGACCTTGGCGACGTCGTCGTGCACCTTATGACCGAAACAGCGAGAAAGTTTTACGATCTTGAGCGGCTTTGGTTCGGCGCGAAGGATATTCTCGCGGGCTAGCCAAAACGACCCGATATCAGTAAAAAACGATAAAAAAAACCGTTCTTCCAAGGAAGAACGGTTTTTTTATAGGCGAATGATTACGTTATTCGTCGAAGTCGTCGTACTCGAGATCGTCGTCCTCGAAGTCAAAATCGCCGTCTTCCTGGCTGAAGTCGCCTTCTTCGTCAAAATCGTCGAAGTCGTCTTCCTCGTCCCCGTCATCGTCGAATTCTTCTTCGTCATCCTCGAATTCGTCGAAATCATCGCCGGACTCTTCCTCAAAATCATCGTCCTCAAAATCATCGTACGCGTCCTTGAACGTGTATGCGTGAGATGACGACTTCTTTTCAAGATCAATAGTGGTCAGCATTAGTTTCTCTTCCGTCCGTTTCCCTGGTATGTTTTCAGGGGGGTCATTTATCTTGCCCTTGAAACATAATTGAGACCGTTTGTTTCTGTCAACTATTCTTTCGGGTTTTTTGCGATTTCCCGAGGGTCTTTGACAAAAAAAGGATTATCAGTATAATAACCGCCTGACCATGATCGACTCCGTGACCGTTTCCGCGCCCTGCAAGATCAATCTCCATTTGAGGGTCCTGGGCCGCAGGAGCGATGGGTTTCATGATATCGAGAGCGTGTTCCAGCTTGTGTCCGTCGCGGACCGGCTTTCCGTCTCGATCGTCCCAGATCGCGGTTCCTGCGAGTTCGTCTGCCCGGCTATGGAGCTTCCGGCGGTAAACACCGTGACCAAGGCGCTTGCGCTGTTTCGCGCGCTGACCGGCGTCGATACCGGGGTTCGGATGGAACTGGACAAAAGGGTCCCTTCCGGCGCTGGCTTGGGAGGCGGCTCTTCCGACGCCGCCGCGGCGCTCGTGGCGCTCGATCGGCTTTTCGGTACGGGCTTGGGTCGGGACGGACTTTTGCCGCTTGCCTGCAAGATCGGCAGCGACGTTCCATTTTTTCTGTCCGATCCGGCTGCCGTCGTCCTTGGTCGGGGTGAGCGCGTGCTCCCCATCCCCGCGAGGGATGACCTTTTCGGGGTGCTCGTGTGGCCCGACGCCCATTGCCCCACGCCGGCGGCTTACGGGCTCGTGGACGCCTGGCGCGAGCGCTTTCCCGGCACTGATCGCGATTGGCCCGCGGTCGGCGATCTTGGGCGCCTGTATCGCGGCGATCCGGGAACATGGCCGTTCGGGAACAGTTTTACCGCGCCCGTGGCGGAAGCCTTCCCGATCGTGGGCGAGGCCCTGCGCGACGTGCGCGGGACGAACCCCGCTTTCGCCGAGATGAGCGGTTCTGGCTCGGCGGTTTTTGGGATCTACGAGGATGAAACCTCCGCGGATTCCGCGAGAATATGCCTTTCGGCACGGTGGAAAACGTGCTTAAAATTTCTTTTGCTTGCGTCCTCGCCAATGCGGTAGTACAATGACTTCCAGGGATTTTTGTGCCTGGGCCTCTACTGCAAAGGAGATGAAAAAGTATGGAAATTACCGACATCCGAATCCGAAAGGTGACAACGGAAGGCAAGCTTAAGGCGTACGTGACGATAACGTTCGATAACTGCTTCGTGATTCACAACGTGAAAATCATCGAAGGCAAGACCGGGATGTTCATCGCCATGCCAAGTCGAAAGATTAGGACCGGTGAATACAAGGATGTCGCGCATCCTATCTGCCCGGATTTCCGCACGAAGTTGCAGGATAGGGTATTGGCCGAGTTTGCGGCCGGAAACATTGAAGAATCGGTGATCGCCGATCCGACAGACCTGTAGTAATATCCGAAAAACTGGAAACTCGCTTTCCCGTTGACCGGATTGCCAAGGGTTCCCGGAAAGGTCATCATCGTGAAGACCTTTACTTTGGGACGTCGGCAAGCGGTAAGCCAACGGGTTTTGATCCCGTCATCCCGCAGGTTCGAATCCTGCCGTCCCAGCAAAGCGATTATGTCGCCCTCAGCGCGGTTTTTTAACCGATGCCTGAGATTACGTGCGTCACTCAGATCGACGCGCCGAGGGGTTTATCCCTAACGCGAGGTTGGAAGGGGTCCGCAACGCAAGGAGTCCAAAATGGACCAGAAAGTTCTTAACGCGCGCGCGCGCGTCAACGTAGGCAAAGGCGCGGCAAAGCGCCTCCGCAAGGAAGGCCGTCTCCCCGCCGTCATGTACGACGGAGCCGGAAAGTCGATACTGGTAGACCTCGACGTCGCCGAGTTCGACAAGCTCTATCACCTCATCACCGAGAGTACCCTGATCGACGTCAAGCTTGACGGTAAAAAGGATATCATCGCCTTCGTGAAGGACGTACAGTACAATATCATCACCGACAAGGTCGGCCATGTTGACCTCTACGAAGTCGACTCCAAAAAAGCCCTTCGCACCAAGATCCGCATCAAGCTGTCCGGTTCCCCCGAGGGTCTCCGCATGGGCGGCGTGCTCGAGGCCGGCGTTACCGAACTCGACGTGGAATGCCTCCCGAAGGATCTTCCGGAGCGCGTTATCCTGGACGTCAGCGGCCTCCAGCTGAACCACTCTCTCCATGTTCGCGACATTAAGCTTCCCGCCGGCGTCAAGGTCCATACGGACGGAGATCTGTCGGTCGCGACCCTGAAGTTTATCAAGATCGAGACCCCCGCAGCCGAAGCCGCTCCCGCCGCTGAAGCCGCTCCCGGCGCAGCGCCCGCAGCCGGTGCCGCCGCTGCTCCCGCAGCTCCCGCGGCAAAATAAGCCTCCGCGGCAAAATAAGCCTCATGCGGGATATTTCCCGCGTGGGCAGAGAAGGCCGTTTCGCCGTTTAGGCGAGGCGGCCTTTTTTTATTGATCGTATATCTGGTATAATCCCCCGTAGATGAACCCTTCCCCCGAGCGATCCCTTCGTAACGCCCTTGACGCGCTTCCTCCCGACATCAAGCTTCGCGGGAGTACCGTGCTCGCCGCGGTTTCGGGCGGCTCGGACTCGCTCGCGATGCTGTGCCTTTTGCGCGAGGCGGCCCAGGAGTTTGGATTCTCGCTCATGGTTTGCACGGTAAGCCACATGATTCGCGATAGGGCCGAAAGCGACGGCGATGCCCTGTTCGTGCGCGATTTTTGCTCGAGGTTTGAGCCGCCTGTGGCGTGCCGCGTGGTTGAACTCGCGGAGGGCGAGGTAGCCCGTCTTGCGGTGACGCGAGGAAAGGGGATCGAGGAGGCCGCCCGTCACCTTCGATATGGGCACCTCGAGGCGATCGCGCGCGAGGTCGGCGGCTGTCTTGTCTGTACGGGCCATACCCGAAACGATCAGCTTGAGACCGTGTTGATGCGATTCCTTCAGGGAGCCGGAGGATCGTCTCTCGGAGGGATCGCGCGTCTGCGCGGTATATTCTTTCGGCCTGTCCTCGATTGCTCGCGCGAGGACCTTGCCGGCTGGCTTTCCGCGCGCGGCATCTCATGGCGCGAGGACTCGACGAACGCGGACGTTAATTACCTTCGGAACCGCATCCGCCATACCCTGGTGCCAACGCTTAACTCAGGCTTTCCTGGCTGGGAATCCGGCGTCCTCTCCGCCGCCGCGCGATCGGCGTTGGACGAGAACCTTTGTCGGTCGCTCCTGGGCGCAACCTGGCGCCATGAGGAAAAAACCGGCGCGCTTGAGTGCGACGCCTCGGTTTTCGCCGCCTTGCACCCAGCCCTTAGGCACCGGTTTCTTAAGGACGGCTTCGTTCTGCTTGGGGTATCCCATCGCGTTCCTTCGGGTTTTATCGAACGGCTCGCGCGCGCTCCGGAGGATTGGCCGCCCGATGGGGATTTTCTTGTGTCGGGATCGTCCTTAAGCCTTAAAAAGACGGGCAATCTGCTTTTTTTGAGTCTTGATATTGTGCATACCACTAAAAGCGGATATCTTGTAAGTACTTGCGCTCCCGGCATTTTTACCTTGCCGTGGGGCGATGTCGCCGTCTCGGAACGCGAGGGCGGGGTGTTTCTGGACGGCCGGTTTGGGCCATTCGAATTTCCCCTGACGATTCGCTCTCGCATGCCCGGTGATGCGGTCTTAATGGCCGACGGCAGGCAAAAAACGCTGAAAAAACTGATGGGCGACTGGTCGGTCGCGCCCGAGGACAGGGATCTGATTCCCGTCGTCGAGCAGGATAGTAGGATTCGCGCCGTATACGGCGGCGCGCTCGGCTATCCGGACTGGTACGTTCACGCATGGGGATGACATGGCTCAAAACGACTTGAACAACAAACCTTCGGGACCGAAAAACCCTCAAACGGCAGGCCGTTTCGGGCTGATTTTCTTTCTTGTTATTCTGGGGCTATTTCTTTTCGCGATGTTCTCCCTGCCGGGAACCGAGTCCGGACGCGAGATGTCCTATTCCGATTTCGTCGCGCGCGTGACGCTGAATCAGGTTGAGTCCATCAAGATACTCGACCAGAAGAAAATCCAGGGCGTGCTGCGCGACGTCAAGACGGCCGATGGCGTTTTCTACACCTACATCCCATATTCCGACGGCTCCCTGATGCCGCTCCTTACCGAGCATAACGTGCGGGTTTCCGGCGGCGACGCCCCGACCAAGGTATGGGAGTTCGTCCTGCAGCTCGTGCCGTCCCTCCTCATCA
Source organism: Treponemataceae bacterium (assembly GCA_035352395.1). Classification (GTDB taxonomy): domain Bacteria; phylum Spirochaetota; class Spirochaetia; order Treponematales; family Treponemataceae; genus Teretinema. Next base: position 7,875 of record DAOPXQ010000050.1, read on the forward strand.
TCGTGTTCCTGATCATCATGATGCGGCAGAGCCAGGGGCAGGGCAACAAGGCCTTTCAGTTCGGCAAGAGCCAGGCGCGGCGTTACGAGGGTCTCAAGAAGATCACCTTCGCGGATGTCGCCGGCCAGGAAGAGGCAAAGCACGAGCTTGAGGAAGTCGTGGAATTCCTCAAGAACCCGCAGAAGTTCGTGAAGATGGGCGCGCGCATCCCCAAGGGCGTCCTGCTCGTCGGCATGCCCGGCACCGGCAAGACGATGCTCGCGCGCGCGGTCGCCGGCGAGGCGAACGTCGCGTACTTCAGCATATCGGGAAGCGATTTCGTCGAGATGTTCGTCGGCGTCGGCGCGAGCCGCGTTAGAGACCTGTTCGAGCAGGGCCGCAAGAGCGCCCCTTGCATCATATTCATCGATGAGCTCGACGCCGTCGGCCGAACCCGCGGCGCGGGATACGGCGGCGGGCATGACGAGCGCGAGCAGACGCTGAACCAAATGCTCGTCGAGATGGACGGCTTCGAGACGAAGGACGGGGTTATTATCCTCGCGGCGACGAACCGCCCGGACGTTTTGGACCCGGCGCTCCTCAGGCCCGGCCGCTTCGACCGCCAGGTCGTCGTCGGCATGCCGGACATCAAGGAACGCGAGGCGATTCTCCGCATTCACGCCGCCAAGATCCCGCTCGATAAGGACGTGGACCTACAGCGTTTCGCGCGCGCCACGCCCGGCATGAGCGGCGCGGACCTCGCGAACCTCGTTAACGAGGCAGCGCTTTACGCCGCGCGCAAGGATAAGGCGACCGTCGAGTCCTCCGACTTCGAGGAAGCCCGCGACAAGCTCCTCATGGGCGTCGCGCGCCATTCGATGGTGATGCCCGAGCGCGACCGCCGCATGACGGCCGTTCACGAGTCGGGGCACGCGCTCCTTCACTATTACCTCAAGAACTCCGATCCCCTTCATAAGGTGACGATAATTCCCCGCGGCCAGGCCCTGGGTCTCGCGATCTCCCTTCCCGAGGCGGATTCCTATTCCCGCACCAAGGGCTGGCTTCATGACCGCATTTGCATCTGCTACGGCGGATACGTCGCGGAGACGCTGGTGTACGGCGAGACCACAACCGGCACGAAGCAGGACCTCCGCCAGGCCACGGACATCGCGCGAAAAATGGCGTGCGAGTTCGGCATGGCCGACGGCCTCGGCGCGATAGCGTTCGGGCAGGAAGACGAGCCGATATTCATCGGCAAGGAGATCGCGCGGCACAAGGACTACTCCGAGGAAACCGCGCGCTCCATCGACGAGGCCATGCGGAATATCCTTGACGAAACCCGGCGCGAAGCCGAAAAGATCATTACGGGGCATAGGGATCAGCTTGACCGGCTCACCGAGGAGCTTCTCGTGAAGGAAACCCTCGACGACGCCGAGATACGCACGCTGCTCGGTATGCCCCCGATTCATGCCGCTGTGGGCGCCGTCGATAAGGCCGCGCCGACGGGGGAAAGCGGGGCTTGACGATGGACCATTCGCGAGTGAACAAACTATTCGCTTTCCGCGCGGGATCGCGTCGCGCGCGCATGTCGCTCGCGGCGTTCGCCGTATTCGCCGCGCTTTGCGTCGCGCCGGTATCCCCCCAAGGCGCTTCCGTTCCCGCGAAATCCGTCAACAAGGCGGCTGCCGTCCGCTCCCTGGAGAAAGCCGCGGGATACCTCGCAGCGGCCGATTGGACGAGCGCGCAGTTCGAGGCGAGGCTTGGCGTTACCTATGACCCGACCCTCGCCGATTTTCCGTATGTCGAGGCACTCGCCCTCGCTGCGATCAACGCCCCACGCGCCGACATCCTCGAGCGCGTCGAGCGATCCCTCGCCGACGGGCTTATCTGGCGGTCCTATGACCGCGACGAGGCCGCGGTCCTTTGCGCGCGCCTCTATGCCGAGACGCGCCGATGCAGAGACGCGCTCGCGCTGCTTTCCACCCTCAAAAAACACTCATCCGCGGACGAGGACTATGTCCGCGTTGTCTCCCTTTACGGGCTCTCTCGCGTGAAGGAAGCCCGCGCGGCAGTCTCCGCCGGCCTGTCGCGCTGGCCGTTCGATTCCCGTTTTCCGCGCGTGTTTCTCGAGCGAGAGGCGGGAAACCCCGCAGACCCCGAGAGCGTCGCCATTGCCTCGAGCGTCGTCTCGCGCCTGTATCTGTGGCAGGACGAGGACCGAAGGCTGCTTCTCCTGTCCGTTCCCTTCGAGACCGACCCAGCCGCCCGAGAGCGCGATATTCGCGTGTACCGCAATATGGGCATGCGGGACGTCACGGGGCAAGTCTCCGTTCCCGACCCTTCGTCGGCGGCGGTCGCCCTTGAGTATGGCGTTATCGGCGAGAAGGAAGCCCTTGACGAGGCCTTCTCGCTTTCCGAGACGGGAATCGATATCGCGACCCTGCGCTCCCTTTCGCGATTGATCGGGCTCGACGGCGTGCGAAAGGACATGGCGGCGCGGTTACGTTCCTACGACGGCGTTATCGTGGATGACTCCAACAATGACGGCATCATGGACTCGTACGCGCGCTATCGGCTTGGACGCCCCGTCCTCGCCGGCTTCGACCTCAATCAGGACGGCTATCCGGACCTGACCGTCTCCTGCGAGCTCGGCGCCCCGACGAAGATTACCTGTGCCAAGGACGGCCCTGTCGTCGTGTACGACACCTATCCGTTCGTGCGTACGGTGACCGACGGCGATAGGGAATACACGGCGATGCCCCTGAAATTTGGCTGGGCTCCATTGGGCTGGAAGCTTGAGGATTTGAGTCTACCCGACGTCGAGTTCTACACGGTGTTCGCCACCGGCGCCGAACCGCCGCTTACGGAGCGACTGCTCGTCAATATATCAGCCTTCTATTTACAGCGCGATCCGAGACGCTCCGACGGTACGTCGAGAGTCGTCCTCGAGAACGGGATCCCCGTTTCCGCCGAGTCGTACGCGCGCGGCGTTAAATATTCCTGGACCTCCTACGCGAAAGGTTTCCCGACGATGACCCGCGAGGATCGGGACGGCGACGGTTATTTCGAGACGACGACGAGCTATCGCTCCGGGGGGAAGATCGACAGCGTCCTGGTTGACCGAAACGGGAACAGGGCCGTCGAATACCGCGAGCGAACCCTCGCCGACGGGACGGTCCGCCAGGAATGGGACGCGGACGAAAATGGGGTATTCGAGATTTCGTACGCGACGGACGGAAAGGGGAAGGCCACGACCGTGTGGCTTCACCCGGATTCTGGTCTGCCCGTGACGTGCGTAACGGAGGACGGAAAGCCCCGATCGGTGGAATACTCAGGCCGCGTCGTGCCGGTGATCAAGGATCCCTTTTACGACATCTGGTGGGTCAGGCGCATTCCGTCCAATTCCCGTGACATTGTTAAAATTCTTGACGGAGTGTTTAACCGCGGCGATACCTCGGTTGTTTCTTACTTGATACCCATCGGGGGAAAGCGCCTTCAAGCCGTGCGCACCGGGGGAATCCTTTTCGCGGAGCAACTTGATGAATAAGCATACGACATCGATCGGTACGCGAGCTTTTTTGCTCGCGGCCTTAACCGCCCTCGCGGGCTGCGCTACGACGACTGAGAAGGCGCCCGCGGCCATACAATATTCCGACGAGCGAAACGTCATGTATCAGATCGAGCAAACCCGGAAGATCCTCGAAGAGCATCCCGTAGAGGCCCTCGCCCGCGCGCGCGCGCTCAAGGATAACGCCGCCAGCAATCCCCAGGTTGAGACGCTCTTTTCGGAGGCTGGATCGCGCGCGAAGACCGAATTCGCGGCCGCTATCGAGGCGAAGCGCTGGG
>DAOPXQ010000051.1:0-11603 GCA_035352395.1 Treponemataceae bacterium
ATGCTTTCTGAGAGAGGTGGTTAAGAGCTCGATTTGCGCTACGCGGTCCGCTGGCGGTATAAGCGGGAAAAGCGGCGCGTAATACCCCCCACCGAGAATGTCGATCTGCTTGCGGCCGGCCATCTCCTCCAGAATCATGAAAAACTCGGGATGGTATCTTTCCAGCCAATCAATAAGCGAGCCTGAGAGATAGAGCGTAAAAAGAAGTTCCGGCAGGTTGTAAAGCGATGAGACGAGGGGTTTAAAGGTTTCCTGGTAACGGCGCTCGTGGTCCGCCTGGCTTAATCCGGGCATGAGGGTACAGGCCGTGCCAATGCATAGTTTAACGGTTTTTATGCCCATACTCGCTTATACCTCGTGTTGGCGGACAGTATAGCCCATCCGACTTATTTTTTAAAGGGAAAAAACACCTGAAGGACGGCAGCGTTGTTTATCGGAACTCTTTATCTAGTCAGTACTTAATCAGATAATTGTCGGCCGATGCGGGACATCCCTGATAGGGATCCTGCTTGCTTGCGGCAGCGCATCGTACGTCGTTTCGATCGATTAAGGAAACGAGTTCTATCAGGTGGCGCGGACAGGCATCAAGGCAGTATCCGCATCCGTTGCAATAGTCGTTTATCGCGATTGTCCCGTTCACCATAGTGATGGCGTTATTTGGGCACAGGTCCACGCATGAACCGGCGCCAAGGCATCCATGGGCGCAGGCGTTGTTCCCGCCGAATATTGCGTCGCGAACCCTGCAATCGGAATACCCTGATTCCGCGAAGCGTACCGGAATCGAGGGAGGAATCCTCGAACATCGGATAACGGCTATCTGATTATGAACCTGTCGCGTTCGTTCGTCATGTTTTGGCTGCTGCGCGTCGCGTTTGCGCTCGTTTGCGCCGGTTGCCTCGCGCGCGGACGAGATTCTCGTGACAGCGAAGAAGAGCAGGGTCAAAGCGCCGATGCCAAGCAGGATTGCCCCGCCGAAAATCAATGTCGCTATCATCGGGGAAAGACCTCCGTAAACCACCAGGAGATGTCGGGCGTATAAAGGACCAGGCAAAACAACCCCATGGTAACGAGCAAAAGGGGTGTCCCCCGCCAGTCGGCGGGTATACGCGACGCGTTCATCCGTTCTCGTACGGCGAACAGCATGACGGTCAGTATATAAAACGACAGCACGCACGCGACCGCGATCAGTATTGCCTCTGGCAAAGACGATGCCTCGCCGGTGGCGAGGAAAACGGTGCCGAAGAAGAATATCCGCTCGCCGGTGATGGGCGTTTTCGGTGCGCGCACGAAAAGGCTGACGAGACTATGGAGTATTCCGCATACCAGGACGATCGCCATCGGTATGAGGTATGACGCGCCGTACGGTAATAGGAGCTTGGTAATCAAAAACCACAGGGCCGCGGTTGACGCGATGGTCTCGGTAATAATGCCTGGAAATTGCGCGTAAAAACGGGATCCCTGGCGGAATTCAAAAATGGCTTTCTCAAGTCCGATTCCGTAGACCAGGACGGCCGAGCAGGAAAATGCGTAAAAAAACAGGGTGCCTAGATATTGGTTCATGCCTGCCTCCGCGCGGAAAAGGCCTTTCGTTGCCGGAATTTAATCAGCCACGCGGCGACGCCGAGCAAAAAGAAGGCGCCAGCGGCGGTTCCCCAAAAACCAAGGCCCCAGAAATCGAAGCCGGGAATGACCGTAAACTCGAAAATCCCCGTTTGCGTCGGCAAAGAGACCGTCCCAAAGCCAAGGAGTTCGCGAATAGCGGAGAACGCGAGAAGCATCGGGATGAATGGGAGTACCGGGATAAACGACCCGTTCTTAAGCGACCCAAAGTCAATACTGACGAGGATGATGAACGAGAACGCGGTAAGGTATACATAGAGTCCCAAAGAGACCGAAAGAATCGGGCAAAGCCATTGCAGCGCGAGCGTGAAAAGCGTCGCCGAAGCGGCGATTCCCACCATCTCGATATAGGGACCGGCGTCGCCGGGGCGAAGTTTTCTGACGAGTTCGCGTATACCGAGCCCTGTGAGCAGAAACCACAGAAAGGCCACGGTTAGCACGATGCCATACGCGAGCCGAACGGCCGCGGGCACAAGGGGACAAAGCGCGAATAAAAAAGCGACGGTGTTATTCTTCATTTTTTGGAATCCTTCGGGGCGTCCATGCGCTCGATGCGCTCAATCCACATATTGACGATGCGCGAGGATATACCGTACTTCGACGCGTCGCGGCCGCGCACTCCCGCAAGCCCGCAGAAAGTGGCCTCCCCTTTTTTATCCCGGTAAAAGACCCCGGTATAAGGCCCGGAATTGCCCGTTATGCGAAGCACGTAGACGGTACCCTCGTTCGGCCCGCCCTTCTTGCCGGTCCTAAATAACCATGCGTACGACCAGCCGGTTTTTTTAACGTGAAGCCTGTCGCCGAGCTTAGGCGCGTTTTCCTTCCAGGCCGCCAGCGTATCCTGCGCGCCCGCGCGGATGCCCGCCTCGGCCTTCGCTTCCGTCGCGAAATGCGCGCCGGCTAACGCGAGGAAAAAGGCGAAAAAAAGAAGAATGGTCAGTCCGGCCGGTTTCATGCTTTTCGTTGGTTCGCTCATGCCTGCTCCCCGGAAATGATATGGGTTCGATTCTCAAAATGCTCGATCAGGGGATTAATCGAGTCGACTATCAGTATGGCGAACATTACCCCCACGGGCGAGCCGCCGGGCCCGCAATTCAGGAACGCCGCCGCCCCTCCGACGATTCCCGATATCACCTTGCCCAGTCTGGTTCTCGGCGAGGTTGAGTATTCGGGGAGCACATAGAACGCGGCGAACAGCGTGCCGCTCGTGAGGAACGCGAACAGAATGTTCCCGCCGGAAAAAGTCGCGGTAAACGGGAAGAGCGATAAGAACCAGACGCAGATCCCATACGTCGCGAGAAAGAAAAACGGTATAATCCAGTCTATGGTCTCCATGGAAAGCAGAACGATCGAGGAGACGAGAGTGATCACGTTATACCTGAACGCGGGGATCGGAGAGGGAGAATTCCATAATAGCGTGATGTATCCTTCGGGGAGCCTGATGCCCAAACTGCCGAGAAGCCCCGAATTGAGCGTGCCAGTCACCGTCTGATCCTGGACAAGCTGGCTGAAACGGTCAAGCTTGAGCGCTCCGAACGCGTCTCCGACGGCCTTGAGCCCATCGGCGGTCACGAGAGCCTGCGGAAAGGCGGCGGCCTGGCTGACGTAACCCACGCATACGGCGATCGCGACGGGATGCATCCAGAAGGATCCCCTTCCGCCGAAAAGCGTTTTCCCGAACAGCACGCCAATGAACGCCACGAAGCCCGCGAGTACGGGATTGAAGTTGCAAGGAAGGAACATCCCGATAAGGATACCGGCGAGGAACACCGTGAGGTCCGTCGCGATCGGCTTTCGCGCGGGAAGCCCAATGGTCAACTCGGCCGCGAAACTGCCGACGATCCCGCACAGGATATTTAGCAGTGCCCCATAGTCCCCGTCGAGCGCTATCAGGCCGATCTGCGGCACGAGGCTCGCGAGGGTGATGATCGACATTTTCGTTACGGTCGGCCTCGTCAGAATGAATGGCGAGGGCGAAACGATCCATCCGGTCTTTTTCATTTTCCTTTTCCCCCGTTTCGCTTCGATGACGCGCGGATGATATGGTGCAGAGGAATTCGCGACGGGCAAACGATCGCGCAGCAACCGCAACCCTGGCATTTCTCGATTGACTCTTCTATACCGGCGGAAACCCGCTCTTTGCGGATGGCGGTTACCGTACGCATCGGGTCTATGCGTACCGGGCATACCTGAAGGCATCTCCCGCAATGGATGCAATCCTTCACCTCGAAATCGGGACAGGATTCACGGTCCATCAGATGAAAGGACTTCGTGTACTTCGTCACGGGCGTATCGAGATCGTATATCGCCGTGCCGGTTAAAAGCCCGTTGACGATGATCCTTGACGGCTGCGTCCTAACCCCGCCGCATTCCTCGATTAGGTCGCCGATAGACGTCCCTATTTTTACCTTCAGAAACGCCGGTTTCCCGATGGCGGGCCCCAGTATGAGCACGTGCCGGTAGAGGGCCGGCTGGTTTCGGACTATCGAGTCGTAGGCGGATACCGCGGTGGATGGGTCTATGTATACCGTTTCGCGGTTCATAAGCTCGGGACAGCGCGCGGTTACCTGCGAACGGACTTGACTTTCGTTTCCGGAGGGATACTTCCCCGTCGTCCATGTCTCGACGACGTTTGTTTTGCCGAATATGCTTTCTTTGTCGATGCCGTCGGGAATTCGCCATTTCTTGCCGACGTCGATCAGGCATACGGTCTCGGCCGATATCGCGCGCGCGATGATGGCCGTTCCCTCGAGCACTTCACGCGTGAAGTGTCTCGCGAGGCTTTCGTCCAAGCCGCACGTCGGGTCGCGGTCAAAGAGCCTTAAGACGATGGCGGGCCGTTCCGCCTTTAGCGCGGAACGAAGCTGAGGCGCGAGCGGTACCGTTTCGCCGAAGGTATTCACGATTCCGCGATCCTCTAGGATACGCAGTATTTCCGAGGGACCGATATTCTTCCACGCGTTGCGTTCCTCGCGCCTTCCCGATATGCCGAACGAGCCGGCGAGCTCGATGCACGCGGCCTCGCCCATCGATCCGTCCGGTAGCGGGATGCGGCGGAATTCGCGAACGATCCCGGGAATGGGTGAATGCACGTTAGCGGACTCAGGTCCCGTGCCGCGCGCGATCAACTGCCCTTCCCTAACCGTCTCCCCGGGGCTCACGACGGCGCGCGCCGGTAATCCCTTGTGCTGGATAAGCGGCACGAAAGCGGTCGTCGGCATGAACGCGTTTCCCGACGGACTGAGTTGCGGCGATTCATAAACGATATTTTCGCGGCTTCGCCTGAATTGTATGATGTGCGTCATTTTACCAGCCTCTTAAGGTCAACGGAAACGAATCTGCCCTGCCTCATAAGCATCCGCTCGAGCGGAGTACCGTCGTCGTTCAGGGCTTTTCGGATAAACTCGTCGTTAAAGGTCGCGAAGGTTTCGCTCGCGGCCGTGATCACGCCGGAATCGTCCGCCGAATATCGGACTCGCTCAAGGGTATCCCCCTGTTTAGGGGTAACGAGCGGTTCGCGAATCTTTTTCCAGGGATACGCGCGCATATTCCAGGCAATGCCGACAAAGTCCGCGAGATCGGGAATCCCGTCGGGGTTCTTGTTCCCTTCAAGTTCGGTAAACCCTTCAACGCCGAATCCGCGTGCGTGAGTATACCCCGATGGCACGGGGAGATACAACTCCTTGGAATATTTCTCGTTCGTTGATGGGGCGGCCATTACCGTTAACGTAATACCGGCCGTGAGCGCGATGGCGGCGGGTATGGTAAGCCGGAGGAGAAAGCGAATATCGATTTTGACTTGACCGGCAGATCCGGTTATCGCTACGGGTCTGAATGCGGGATGCAGTCTTTTTTTCCGTAAGATATTACGGTAGTTTTCGGGAATATATTGCGTAAGTATGAGCAAAGCTACGGAGATGAAGCCCGTAACGGCAAGCATGATCGTTTGAGTCGGTCCCCCGATTAACCCGACAAGTAAGGGAACGATCGGAAAAAGGAACAAAAGAGGGTTCGCCCGGAAACGATGGGCGATCTGATGGGGTGTAAATATCATGAAATCGGGAATTAAAAACCGGGCAAGGCTGACTGCCGATGAAATGGCTACGATAGCGCAGATAATCCCGGAAATTCTGTCGCAATTCAGGGAAAAAAGAATGAAAGGAAGGCAGATTAGGGCATTTTGTGCCTTTTTTTTACTCAGTATGACAACGGTAAGCGCAAAAAAAACGGTGCAGAGCGGCGCGATCGGGTTGGATCCTCCTCCCGTCTCGAGATTCCAGGAAAAATCAGCCTCTCGAAAGGCCTTTACCGCGCGCATATCCAAGGCCGACAAGTCTTCCAAGTACAGTAGGCGGGAATCGCTATCCTCGGACGAAAACCAGCGGGAACGGCGCGCGTTCGCTTCCGCGAGGAAAGGGAGAATCGGCGCCTCGGGCGAATTTGGAACGAGGAGACTATTCGATTCGGTAACGTATTTATGGATTCCCGCGGAATCAAGCCGACCGGATACGGCCGCTTCCGGAACGCTTTTGGGCACCGACAGCACTCGATACCCCTTCCATACCGTCGCGCCGCCATGCGACGGAAACGCGAATAGCGCGCCCGTGCCGATAACGACTGTCAATGCGGCGAACGCGAGGAATAACGCCTTTCGCGACGGTTTAATTTTCATGAAGCGGAATCAGAGAGTCGAAAACGCGACGCCGATGAAGAAACCGAGCAGAATACCCGCGAGAACCTCCATCGGTTTATGCCCCTGAATCTCCTTAACCGGTTTGAACTGATATTTTAGTTTTGCCGAAACTTTTTCGCCGAGCTCGTTAAGCGCCCGGGCCTGCAATCCGCTGGACCTGCGCACGCCGACCGCGTCCCGTATGACGACAAGCGCGAAACAGCAGGAAAAGATAAAGAGATCCGATCCGATGCCGTTCTTGAACCCGATCGTCGTCGAGATCGACGAGACGAGCGCCGAATGGCTTGATGGCATTCCCCCGGTCTTCCAAAAAAGCAATTCGACGAAGTTCTTGAAGGACGTGATCCTATTCGTCAATAAGGTGATGATGGTCTTAATGAACTGGCTGATTATCCAGCTGGATAGCGCCGCGAGGAAAATAGGATTATGTAAAAGCTTGGAAAACTGTTGAACTACCGAATAAGTCATTATTTGTAGTATTTTCGTTAAACGGTGCCTTTTGTCAAGTACTGAAATCCGATATACTCCCGTGACTATGGAGTACCGGAAATATACCATGACCGAAGACGACGCAGGGAGGCGAATCGATCGTATTCTCAGGCGTTTTCTGCCTGGAATTCCATTATCCGGCCTCTATAAGCTACTGCGCAATGGCCTCGTTAAGGTCGACGGTAAGCGCGTAAAGCCCGATTTACATTGCGAGGCGGGCGCGGAACTCTGGATCGCCCATTCGATCGGGACTGAGCCCATAAAAGAACCATCCACCGGGAGCTCGCGCGGGGCTATTTCCGTTGGGGCCTCCGATCGCTTCTACGGGATTCTTCTGGAAACCCCCGACCTCCTTTTTATCGACAAACGCGCGGGTATTCCCGTGCATGGACCCGACGGTCTCGATCGGCTCGTTCCCCAATCGGCCGCTAGCGCCGCCTCCATCTCCTTCAGAACGGGTCCCTTGCATCGACTGGACCGAAATACGAGCGGCTTGATCGTTTTCTCGCGAACTCTCGCGGGCGCGCGTTGGTTTACCGAGGGTATACGCGATCACGCCTTCGAGAAGCGCTATCTCGGTATCGTCGAGGGCAACATTTCCGACCGGGGCGAAACCGAATGGCGCGACGTCGACGACGAGGGAAAGCCGATGATAACCTTCGCGACGCCGCTCGCGGTCTCCAAGGATCGCGCAAAATCCCTCGTCCTTTTCAGGATCGTGACGGGCAAGAAGCATCAAATTCGCGTACAGTCATCCCTTCGAGGCCATCCGCTTTCGGGCGACGCCCGATACGGGGGAAAGCCTTTCGCTCTCGCGGGAGAACCGGGGTATTGCCTTCATGCCTGGCAGCTGTGGTTTCCCGAATCACGCCCCTCAGGCGTGCCCGATCGTGTCATCGCTCCCCTCCCGTCGAGCTTCAATAAAGCAGCGCTTTCCCTATTCGGCGAAACTGTCCTTGCGCACTTGCAAAAGGGAGACGTATACTGGACCCAAGATGATGAGCTTCAGTGATATATACTGGTTTTTTAAGGGCGTAAAGGTCTACGCCCTCGTGGGAGAGAGCGGCACCGGAAAGAGCTTCCGAGCCAAGCTTCTCGCCCAAAAATACGGTATCGACCTCATCATCGACGACGGGCTTTTGATCCGCGACGACAAAATACTCGCCGGCCATTCGGCCAAGCGCGAGCAAACCTTCCTCGCCGCCGTGCGCGTCGCGCTTTTCGACGACAAGACCCATCGGGATACCATCGCGCGCGAGCTTCAGAATCAGTTCTACAAAAAGGTGCTCATCCTTGGAACCTCGGAAAAGATGGTAAACAAGATAGCCGTGCGGCTGCAGCTTCCGCCCCCGCAGCGGATAATCCGCATTGAGGAGATCGCGACCAGGGAGGAGATCGAAAAGGCCATGAGATCGCGCCGAGTGGAGGGCAAGCACGTCATTCCGGTGCCTTCCTACGAGGTTCAGCGCACCTATCCGCAAATCTTCTACGATCGGGTACGAATCCTGCTGAAAAGGAAGCCCAATCCAATCGCCGCGATGAACTATTCCAAGGTTTTCGAGAAATCGGTGGTGCGGCCGGAGTTTTCCAAATCGGGCCGAATCAAGATCTCCGAGGCCGCGCTCAGCCAGATGGTTATCCATTGCGTCGGCGAGTACGACGATCAGATACACATTAAGAAGCTCGCGATCAAGGCAAACGCGCAAGGCTATGCCCTCGTCATCGTCATAGACATACCGTTCGGCACGGAGCTTACCGAACGGATCAATAAACTTCAGGGGTATATCGTCGAGAATATCGAGCGATTTTCTGGAATCCTGATAGAGGATGTCCATATAATTATAGATAAGATCAAGAAAACACAGGAGTGAAACGATGAAAAGACTGTTTGCGGCGTTCTTCTGCTCTCTGGCCGTCATGGCGCTCTCCGGGGCGGAAGGCACGAAGACCTTCGCCTCCGGTCATTATTCCTTTACATGCCCGGCCGATATGGCGGGCGTCGAGGATCTCGCCGCGGCGCTGAACCGCGAATGGGACGCGTTCAACGCCGTGTTTCGGTTTGACCCGTCCTCGGAGGGCCACGTCAACAAGGTCGTAATCCCGCGCGACAAGGCGGAGTTCGACGCGTATCTGGTGGATCGCATCGGCGAGGCCCGCGGACAGCCGGTCTTTCTCCGATACAGCAAGCCGGAATTGTCGGAGCTCGTCCTGCTTCCCGGGACGAACGCGAAGGATCCCGCATATCCCGGGCCCGCGCTCAACCGACAGTTATTCCTGCAATATCTGTATGGATACGTCTCGGAGCCGCCCGCATGGATCCGCGACGGTTTCCAGGCTTATTTCGAGAACCTTGCCTACGACGCGACCAAGGGCACGATAACCGCCTCGGCCTACTCTCCCTGGCTTGAGACCGCGAAAAGGCTTTCGGGCGATTCCGCGAGCGCCATTGGCTCGGAGGGTATCCTTTCGGCGATCACCGGAAGCTACGAATCAACGCGTTTCTATCCCCAGGCATGGGCCTTCGTCTCATTCCTTCTTAATACCGAATCTCCCGAATATCAGCGTTTCTTCCACGAAACTTGCCTTTTGGTGGCGGGAAATGGCGGGTATAACGCCGGATCGCAGCAGGATAACACGGACCTTATCAGAACCCGTTTCTTCAAGTTCCAGGATTCGCTTTCGACCGATGAGGCTTACAAGACATGGCTTTCCGGGCAGCATACCTACGCCGAGCTCTTTCAGTTAGGAGTGACGGCGTACAACCAGGGGAATTACGTCGAGGCGCGAAAGAGCCTCAACGACGCGGCCGTGGTTAAGTCCGACGATCCGGTATTGTTATATTATATGGGGCTGGTATCCTACGCGGAGAAAAAGTACTTGGAATCCGAGACCTATTACCGCAAGGCGCTTGAGCTCGGCGGCGATAACGCGACGATTCATTGGGCATTGGGGCTTGAAGCCTACGCGGACAAGCGATATCAGGAAGCCAAGGTGTATCTTGAGACGGCAAAGTCGGCAAACTCGGTCAAATACGCCGAGAAGGCCGACAAACTGATCGGTTCTATGCCGAAGGCGAAGTAGGTTTCCGGCGGCGGCGCCTTCGGGCGCTGCGGCTCGTTCCGGTTCCGGGGCGACGTTCGGCTTCCCGATCTCCCTCCGGAATCGTCTCGTCGATTTGCGCCTCGGCTCGTGAGTCCCTCGGTCGGCGTTCCCGAACGCGGGGGGCGCGCAGGTTAAGTCCGCCGTCCTTAAGGCACTGGCGAACCGCGAACTCGAGCTCGACGCGCGGGGGATTCATCGGCATGATGAATCTTCGGCACTCGAAATAGACCGCGTTATAAACCTCTGTGGGAATCCCGTTCCAATCGGTTATTCGATAAATGAGCGGCTCGATCATGAACGCGAGCTTTTTACCCAACCTAACGTCCTCGCCGGTAGCCACAAGGGCGTCCATCTTCGCGAGGCTTTCCATGAAGTCACGCTCAAACGCGCCGTTTCCGTCGATCAGGCTGTTCGCCGAGGGTTGAAGATACATAAAAAGCCGGTATTTAATCGCTTCCGCGACGATTTTCTCGGCCTTGCCGCTGTTCAGGATCTTGATGATCTCCTCGGTCAGGCGCGACGGCGAGACCGGTTCGAGCAGATACGACGATTTCTTGATTGCCCTGCGTACCATGAAAGGTATCGCGCATCCCGTGGAAACGGAATACTTGATCGCGCGGAGCATGCGCACCGGGTCGTCGCTGAAGATGATCTTGAGCGGGATGACGGGTTTGAGCCTTCGCGCCCGAATGTCCTTTACGCCGCCGACATAGTCGACGAGCTGTTCCTTGATTGGGTCGTAATACAGGGCGTTAAGGGTAAAGTCGCGGCGCTGTACGTCCTCGTCCATCGTTCCGAAGCTGTTGCCGGTCGTTCCCTCGACAAGGGAGCGAAAGGTCGAAACCTCGAAGATATTATCGCCAAAAAAGATATGAACGAGCCTGAAACGCTTACCGATAATGCGCGAATTGCGGAAAAGCCGCTTGATTTTGGTCGGCTCCGCGTTCGTCACGATGTCGAAGTCTTTCGGCGTCTTTCCGATAAGAAGGTCTCGAACGGCGCCTCCGACGAGATACGCCTCGAACCCGTAGTTTCTGAGGTGGCTGATTATCTTGATGGCTTCCGGATCGATGAGATCATTTCTGATCCCATGTTCTTTTTTTGTATAGACAAGAGCTTTTTTGACCGTTCTGCCTTTTTCGTCCGAACTGTACCTGGTTAACATACGAGTTACCATTCTCTACAGATTGGCGTGCTCTGTCAACGGCGTAGGACTCCCTTCGGCGATGGTTGCGTCCATCCAGTCGATGATTCTCTCGGTCATTTCGTCGCGGTTCGTCTCGTTGAGCGACTCATGTCGCCCGCCCACGTTCATCATAAGCTGAACCTTGCTCATACCGTTTTTTGGGTATAGGTCATGGAGGTTTCGCGTGGTTTGGCCGTATTGACCGAGTGGGTCTTCCGTTCCGGAGACAATCAGGACGGGAAGCTCTTTGGGAATCGATCGGAGGGCTTTTGGGGCATGTATAGCGGAAAGCCCATCGAGCATATCGCAGTAGAACCCGGCCGTGCAGGTAAACCCCGTCCAAGGCGAGGCGTCGTACTTCTCGACCTCTTCTGCGTCCCGGGAAAGCCATGCGTTAGGGCTTTCGGCATCGGGAATCCTCGCGTTGCACCCGCCAAAGCTTAGTTTAGTCAGTAAGGACGAACGTTTTTTCTTTCCGACGAACGCCGCGACAACATGGGCCATGGCGCGTCC
>DAOPXQ010000052.1:0-11597 GCA_035352395.1 Treponemataceae bacterium
GCCCTCGTCGGACACCGTGGCCCGGATGATAAAGGGAACCGTGACCGTATGGGTCGACCGCGGCCTTCGCGTCGAGAAAGGCATAGGTTACGCCGACCGCGTGATCGGCTCGGGTTTTTTCATCGACCCGCGCGGGTACTTTATCACCAACTATCACGTCATCGAGAGCGAGGTTAACCCAAAGTACGAGGGATATTCCCGCTTGTTCATTAAGCTCCCCACGGACTCGGATACCCGAGTGCCCGCCAAGGTTATTGGCTGGGACCCGGTGTTCGACCTCGCGCTCGTCAAGACCGAGATCGCGCCGCCCGCCGTGTTCCAGCTTGGCACGTCCGAGCAGCTGAAGGTCGGTAACCGAATCTACGCGATCGGTTCCCCCGCGGGCCTCGAGAAGACGCTGACCTCGGGAATCGTGTCGGCCCAAAAGCGGCGGCTTCTATCGCTCGGCGACATCATCCAGATCGACGCCCCGATCAACCATGGAAACTCCGGTGGGCCGATCGTCGACGAGGCGGGTCGCGTGCAGGCGATTGTATTCGCCGGGATCGAGCCGTTCGAGGGACTCAATTTCGCCATTCCCGTCGAGCTTCTTCGCATGATACTTCCCGCGCTGTACTCGGGCGGGAAGGTCTCGCATCCCTGGCTCGGCTCGTACGGAAGGACCGCGAGCGCTCCCGGCTCGAACGACGGCGCCGGCGTCACGATAGCGTACTCCCTGCCGCGCGGTCCATGCCAGATTGCGGGGATCCCGATGGGTACCGTCATTCGGGCGGTGAACGACCAACCGGTCAAGACGCTCGAGGAGCTTCAGTATCGACTGATGCGCGAGCGCGCGGGCACGATCGTCAAGTTGTCCGGCGTCAGGCCGGTCAAGGATAGCGCGGAGGAAAGCTGGTTCGTCATGCTCACCGAGCGGCCCGAGGCTCCCGGACTCGAGATCATCGACAACGACACGGAGACGCGGGCTATGCTCCCCCTTTTCGGGATGGAAATAGCGCAAGTCGGGCGGGATAAAACCCATACGGTTAAGGCGATCGTTCGAGGCAGCATCGCGGACGAATCAGGCTTTACCGAGCAGGATTCCGTGGAGGTTCGCGGCTTTATCGTCGACCGCGAGAACGAGACCGCGTCCGTCCAGCTTTACACGAAGAAGCGGAAGAGCGGGTATCTCGACACGTTCATCGGGATTACCGCGTCTCTGGACAGTCCCTCCTATTTCTAATACTATTCGATCATGACTGACCCCAAGTATATCCGCAATTTTTGCATCGTCGCCCATATCGACCACGGAAAATCGACGCTCGCCGACCGCCTGATCGAGAAGGCAAAGGTCATCGACGAGCGCTATTATCAGCCGCAGATGACCGACAACATGGACATCGAGCGCGAGCGCGGAATTACGATAAAGAGCCAAGCGGTAACCATCCCCTACACGGCGAAGGACGGGCATAAGTATATGCTCAATTTCGTCGATACCCCGGGTCATGTCGACTTTACCTACGAAGTATCGCGCGCGATCGCCTCGTGCGAGGGCGCGCTCCTCATCGTGGACGCCGCGCAGGGCGTCGAGTCCCAAACGCTTTCCAATATGTATCTCGCGCTCGAGCACAATCTCGAGATCCTTCCCGTCATCAACAAGATAGACCTTCCCGCCGCCGATATCCCCGGCACGATGCACCAGATCGACCACGACCTGGGACTCGACTCGTCGATCTCGGTCAAGGTGTCCGCGAAGCAGGGCATCGGCATCGACGAGCTTTTCGAGGCGATCGTCGCGCGCATACCGCCGCCCGTCGGCAAGGCGGACGACAAGCTCCGCGCGCTCATCTTCGACTGCCACTACGACTCCTACCGCGGCGTCATTATCCATATCCGCGTGTTCTCCGGCCGCATCAAGGCCGGCCAGACGATCAGGTTCATGAACTCTGGAACCGACTATAAGGTCGAGGAAACGGGCGTCTTCATCCTGAAGCTCGTCCCGGGAGAGGAACTCGCCGCGGGCGACGTCGGCTACATCATCGCGGGCATCAAGAATATCGCGGACGTTCGCGTCGGCGACACGATCACGAACGTCGATGACCCCTGCGACAAGGCGCTTCCCGGTTTCAAGGAAGTAAAGCCCGTCGTCTTTTCGTCGATCTACCCGATGGACACGAACGAGTACGAGGAGCTAAAGGAATCGCTCGAGAAGCTTAAGCTCAACGACGCGAGCCTGACCTGGGAAAAGGATTCGTCGATCGCCCTTGGCCACGGCTTCCGCTGCGGCTTTCTCGGGCTTTTGCACCTCGAGGTCGTCCAGGAGCGCCTTGAGCGCGAGTTTAACCAGTCGGTTATCTTTACCGCGCCGTCGGTCGAGTACCGGCTTCATTTGCGAAACGGCGAGGAGATGCTTTGCGATAATCCCGCCGACTATCCCGACGAGGGGAAGATCGAGGGCGCCGAGGAGCCGTATATCCGCGCGTCGATCATAACGCCGGCGACGTACCTTGGGAACATCATGAGCCTTTGCGTGGAGAAGCGCGGCGTTCAGGCAAACATGCAGTACCTTGACGAGAAGCGCGTGGAGATCGTCTACGAGATGCCGCTCGCGGAAGTCTTGTTCGATTTCTACGACAGGCTTAAGAGCGTGAGCCGCGGTTACGCCTCGTTCGACTACGACGTCATCGGCTTTAAGCCGACCGACCTCGTGAAGATCGACATACTGATCAACGGCAAGTCCGTAGACGCCCTCTCGCAGCTCGCGTTCAAGGGTAACTCGTACGATAAGGCGCGCCATATCTGCGCGCAGCTAAAGGAAGAGATCTCGCGCGAGCAGTTCAAGATCGCGATTCAGGGAGCCATCGGCAGCCAGATCATCGCGCGGGAGACGGTTAACGCCCTTCGAAAGGACGTGCTCGCCAAGTGCTACGGCGGCGATATCTCGCGAAAGCGAAAGCTTCTCGAGAAGCAGAAAGAGGGAAAGAAGCGCATGAAGATGGTCGGCGACGTCGAGTTGCCGCAGTCCGCGTTCCTCGCCGTTCTCAAGACGAAAGAGACCTGACGGTTCTCTCCTGGGCTAGCGCGCTGACCGGAGCTTTGCTCCGGTCAAAGATGCGCGAGTATTTTTTGAAAGTATCCCGCCTCGACCCGAACCCGATTGAGAAACGATTGCGTATCCTCATATCCCCGATGCCCGTCGGGGAAGTGGAGGAAAAGGTAGTCCATATCGGTGACGAGTCGCTTAACGCGCTCGGAGTTCGCCTCGGCCGAACCTGCGTCGTCGACGCGCGCGTTGTTTCCCGCGTCGTCACCCGTTAATATCCCCACAAGCTCTTCAAGCCCTTTTCGCTCACCTTCTAGGAATCCCATGATCGCGTCTTTCTGCTGAGCGGAATCGGACTGCGTCACGTTGGTGCGTGTCGCGTCGGTGCATGTCTCGTCGGTTCGCGTCACATCGGCTCGATGCGTCTTGTCCGCGAACCGCTCGACGAGATCGACCGCTTCCGCGAGCGATAGGCTCGCGCAGCCCGTCTCGATACCGCGACCGCCGACGTCAAAGAGATTAGGGTCGCGCGCGAAAGCGTGACCGAGGGTTTCCGCATAGCCACGCAGCGCGGGATCGGTGATGGCATATTTGCCGTCGCGGCCAATCGTTGCTTCGGCGCCTTGGCTCGTCGCGACATGAGAACCGGATAGCGGCGTTAACCGCGTGGTGCCATCAAGCGAAGCGCGGGGCGCGGGCGATCCGCGGGAGTGGGTATAACCGCGTCCCCACGCGAAATCAAGCCCCGTGAATAGGACGGGTATGCCTTCCTCCGCGAGATAATGCGCGAGCGCGATCGCCGTTAAGCCGACGGAACCCAATGGGGGAAACGTCGGAATATCAACACATGAGTTCTTGAAACGGGCAAGGTAATTCGCCTCGGCGTATTCCGTGCGGAAAAAGCTTACCGGGCCCGCGAAAGACGCGATCGCCCCGGGTCGCGCGGTCAGGTCCGCGAAAAGGGGAATGCCCGTTCCCCGAAAACCGATAAAAGCCTTTTCGATCCAGTACTGTGACTCGACGAGAACGACGGCATCGGGGACGATGCCCGCGTCGCGGAGCGTAGGAAGCGCCGTATCCACCGCGAGTATATATAATGCGCCTCGGCGGTCCCGCATAAAATCGAGCGCGGTCTCGAGCGACGGACCCGCGCCAGCGACTAGAATGGTTCGGTTAACGGACGCGCGGTCCGTACGCGGTCGAACGAGCGAAGCGCGATCCGCCAGCGTCGCGAGGTTTCTGAAAAAGTTACGCGCGTAGTTCCTGCCGAGCTTGATGAGCGTGACGCGGTTTCGCCAGAAGCGCGAAACGTAGTCGTCGGCGAGCCGCGTCACGTTTGAGTAAAACTCCGGGTTTAGCGATGCGCCTCCCGACAGCTCGACTCGCGCGCATCGCCTATAAGGGCCTTTCGCCCAAAATCCGTCGATGTACGAGATGATCGCCTCCGGCTCGGAGGCGCGGGCGTATCGGAAACGAGGGTCTTCGAGGATTGCCCGGTCGATGGCCGACAGCGACAACGCCATTAGTCGCTCGTCGCGCTCTACGGCAAGCACCATGCAGGAAGGGGGAAGACGCGCTAGTAATTCGGCGAGTCCATAGCCTAAAATGGGCGAGAAGCATAGAACGAGGGTTTCCGGAAGTAAGTGAAGGAAGTTTATGGCCGCGATCGCGGCTTTCGTGGGATCGTATCTGGAGTACAGGAAGCGGCCGCCATAGGCGACCGAAAGGCCCCGCGCCGTTTCGACCAGCGCGGGGCTTTCATTCGGTATCATTTTTGCTCGACGAAGTTCTTGAGGTAGGTTTCCATGAAGTTATTCGTGAGCTTGGGGCTCTTGAGGACTGCGTCGCTAAAGCCTTTCTGCGACCAGGAACCCGCGTAGTAGTTGAAGAACACGGGGAGCATCTCGGCGATCTGGGAGTCGACGGCTTTTTCCTCCGCGAGCTGGAGCACGACGACGTTGTTGCCAAGGATGATCGGGTCGGAAACGGCGCCGGGCGCGAGGCTGAAGGCGGTCTTGAAGAAAGCCTCGTTCTTGACGGCGGCCTTAAACTCGGGGTTTGCGTCCACGGGAACGGGCGAAAGGATGTTGATGTTTCCGTAGTTCAGGCTGAACGCCGCGGTCGTCTTTTTCTCGATCGCGCTCGCCTTGCAAGCGGCGTCAAAGTCGGAGGCGCGGGCCGCGTCGACGAATCCCTTCGCCTGATTGACGAAGTAGTCCTCGAGCTTTCCGCGTTCCTTTTCGTTCATGTAGGTAAACACAGCGTTCAGGGTGTCCGCGTTGGCGAAGTCAGGCGCCGTAGGTGCCGCGTTGCGACGGACCAGGGCGAATTTCTTTCCGATTTTCACGATGATGGGATCGGCGCCGGGCTGAAGCGCGATGACGGCGTCAAGGTCCTTGGCGTCGGTAAAGAGCTCGTTAAGGTCGCTGCGGAGGTTCTTCGCGAGTATTCCCGCGCTATCGGTGCCAACTCGGGTGGAGTAGGTCGTGACGGCGTCCTCGAAGGTCGACTCTTTCTTCGCGATGGCGGAAGCGGCCTTCTTGGCGGTTGCCTCGTTATCGACGGTGATCAGCGAAAGATCGTGGCGGGTAAAGAGCTCGGCGTTTGCCTTTCCGAAGGCGGTAAGCTCTTCCGCGGGGTACGAAATGATGGCGTAACTTACGTAATTAAAGCTGCGTTCGGGACCGGCCATGGTTTTGACGAGGTCGGTTTCTTTCGAGGAAGTCTTAAGCCCGTACAGCCCGGTCTGGGTTCCGAACGTATCCTCAATGTAACGTTGAGCGGTAAGTTCCTCCGTCATGATCGTGCGGCGCGAGGCGCGGGTCGATTCGGCGGTGTCATTGTAGGCTTTTGCCGAGTACTTGCCGTTCTTATCCTGATAGTAGGGGACAAGCTCTTTATTGACCTTGGAGGCGGGGACTTTATAGCCGGCGGAACTGAGGTCATCGAGTATGGCGAGGCGGACCGCGGCGTTCTTGAACGCCTGATCCATTACCTGATAATAGGCGAACTGGTTGATTTCCTGTCCCTGACCCTGCATTTGCTCGGAGAGCTGCTGAACCTGGCGGAGGAAGTAACTATCCTGCTGATACTGGATCGGCTTGCCGTTCCATTTACCGAAGATAATCTCGTGGCCCGACACGTCGCTCGTGGAAGCCGGAATGAAAACGAAGGTAACTACGGAGAGCAATAGAATAAAAACGGCTCCCCCGAATAACAGTTTGTTTTTTGTGCCTGGCATAGCATGATCCTTTATGACGACGAATATATAGTAGAAATAACAATACCATGGCGAAAATAACGTGTCAACGTAAGATTGTGCGCAACGAACTTAGATTATATCACCCATTGACATTTTTTTGGGGAACATATATAGTCATCAACGTCACGGGGGCGTAGCGAAGCTGGTTTATCGCGCCGGCCTGTCAAGCCGGAGATCGCGGGTTCAAGCCCCGTCGCTCCCGCCAATAGCCCGTCTGGTAACAGACGGGCTTTTTCTTATGAAGCCGTAGCAGGATCCGTCAAACGGCTAATAAAATGGGATCCTGATTATATATAGGCCTTCTTAACCGAAGGCCAATTACGGGCAGTAGCGCAGGGGTAGCGCGCTTGGTTCGGGACCAAGAGGCCGGGGGTTCAATTCCCCCCTGCCCGATAACTTTTCAGGGCCTTCCTTCGGGAAGGCCCTGTTTGTTTTAAACTTCAGGGGGAATTCGCAACAAAGTTTCCAGCGATTGAGCGTGAGACGCCGCCGACCGATAGGGAGGATGAGGCGACAGGATGCCGTAGTTTGCCCGTAACGCAGTGAGGGTAAACCTATAATGGCTACTTATCGGCAAACGACCGAAGGACGTATGTCGCCGGAAGGCGTTGGACGCGGCCTGTAAGGAGCCGGCACGAGGCCGGCGACTGGAAGGCAATTCCCCCCTACGCGATAAAGATGAAAATCTATTGGTTTATGCTAATTGTTTTTTTAATCGTGAAGGGGTAGTGGAAAAAAGAAAAGCGACGTGAGTCGCTTTTCTTTTTGTAACGAGGGGAGGCAGCGTCGCGCGAGACTGAACCACTGGGCGCCTTCGCTGCGCCTCGCGATCATGGTGCCTCCCCACATTATTACTCAAATTCCGCGACGATGCGGTGATCCCCTTGGAGACGATCGAGCGGGATCGCGTTGCCCTCGATTTCCTTGCCGTCGAGGCGCAGGGTAAAACCTCCGTCCTTTCGGCGGCGGAAGCCTTCGGGTTTGGCGTAGCGCACGCTGATCCGGGCGTCGCCGATTTTCAGGGCGATGTCGGTCTCGCGATCGCTCAGGCGGAGGATCGGGTCGACGATTAGGCCCTCGCTCGTGAGCTCGATGCCGAAGGCCTTGAGGAGGCCGAGGATGAGCCAGGTCGCCGTGCCGCTGAGGAGCGGCCCGATGTTTTCGCCCGTTTCGCTGTTGTTGTACTGCGTGCAGAAGCGCGGGTTGCCGGCGAGAACGAAGGGGTCGGTCATCGTGCGGGCGGGATAGACGAGGTCGATCATGTTCCACGCCTCGGATGCGAGCTCGGCGGCGAGCGCGCGGTCCTTGACCGACTTGGCGGCGTCCAGCATCGCGGATACGGCCATCATGCTCGCGTGCTTGAAGACCGCGCCGTTTTCCCTGTCGCCGGGGAAGTACTCCGCGCTCGCGACGCCGGGCACGACGCGGCTGAGGTCGTTCGGCGAGACGAGCTTAAGGCCGTATGGGGTCTTGAGTTTTCGGCGCACGACCTCGAGCATCGACGCGATTTCCGAATCGCTCGCGACGCCGGAAAGGACCGACCAGGAAAAGCTGTTGAGAAAGAAGGTTCCGCCGCTTCCGTCGGTGTCGAGTCCGTCGCCGTCGGCGCCCGCGTACTCGAATCCCGGATACTTGCTGAAAAGGAGTCGCGCGTAAGCGCCGTTCTTCCATGCGTGGGTTCGCAAGTTTTTCGCGAGCGCGTCGCGCGTTTCCGCGAGGGCGCGCGCGGTCTCGTCGTCTTTCTTAAGGCGCGCGAGCTCAATGGTCTCTGAGCAGGCGAGAGCCGCGAGAAAGCCGTTCATGACGCTCTCGGTGCCGTCCGATTTGAACGAGCCGGCTTCTTTATAGATACGCTCTTTCTCCGGGCCCGGCTTGTAGTCGCGGTCGAGTCTGAGACAGTCGTTCCAGTCGGCGCGGTCGAGGAGCGGGAGTCCGTGCCTTCCGACGGAGATTTCCGCGGAGTAGCGAATCGCCGCCAAAAGGGTTTTATACAGGCTTCTCGTCTTGACGGGCGCGGTGCCAGATCCCGAGCTCGCGACGGGGACTTCCTCGTCGAGGATCGACGCGTCGCCGGTCAGGTTGACGTAGCGGCTCACGGCCTGATGGAGCCACAGGGCGTCGTCGGACCAGTTGCCCGCTTCCTTGCCCTCCCAGAAGAAGTTGTGGTTGGCGAAACCGAATTCGTGCACCTGCGCGGCCCAGTCGAGAATCAGTCTCTTGACGAAGCGGCCGTTGCCCTGCGCGTGGAAATAGTACATCGACGCGAAGAGATCCTGGATCTCGCGGAAGCCGATCTCGCGGTAGCCTTTCTGCGTTTGGTCGAACGAGCGCGATACGAAGGTCTGGTACAGTACCTGAAACGGGAGATTCCTGCTGCAATACGCGGAGAAATCCTCGTCGCCCGTCTTGAGCGAGAAGAACGAGGAGTACGCGTCGAAGAACGCGCTCACGGCTTCTAGGGCGGCGGGCACGGAGGCGGGGTTGGCGAAGTGGCGCAGCAGGTTGTCGGTTTCTTTTTTCAGCGAGTCGGGCCCGAACGAGGGATTCGCCCGCGACGAGATGAGTCCGGTAAAGTTATCGACGATCGCCGTCGCGCCGGGAAGGATCTCGAGCTCGGCGCTTAGCGCGAAGAACCCCGGTCCCTTGCGGTAGAGCTCGTTCGTGAGAGAGGCGAGACCGTCCGGGTAGTCGACGCTTCCGCGGCCGACGAAGTCGTTGTAGTTAAGGCAGAACGAGTCGGGGAAGCGATTGCCAGAGGCGTCGCGTACGACCATCGAGTGGAAACGGAGGTCTTCGCGATCCTGGGCGGGGAAGTAGCGCGGGCTTACGGCGCGGACGGTTCCGTCGTCGCCGAGCAATACGCCGCCTTCCATGATGATGTTGCTGTAGAGCACGTCTTCCTGAAGGGCCGGCGGCTTTGACGGGCCGAACATCCCGGTGTACACGAGCTTGAGCGAGCGCGCCTTTCCGGAGTCGTTGCGGATCGCGATGCGCTGGACCTCGACCGCGATGGGAAGTCCCTTTTCCTGGCGGGGAAGGAAGATCGTTCGCTCGACCTTAAGGCCGCTCGAGGTTTCGTACGCGATGTGCGTGCGGTTCTGTCCGTGCACGCATTCGCCTGCCGCGATCGACGGGTCCTCGGGATTGCCCGAGTAGAAAACTTGGCGATCGCCCTCTACGAGGTAAAACTGACGGTTGCAGGGGAATCCGTTTTCTTCCTGGCGCAAGTCCCATCGCGTCGCGAGCACCTGGGTTGCCGCGTGCGAACGGAAGCTGCCTCGGCCTAGCCGATCGACGACGCTCTTAGGCGTAGTCTGCAGCGGGTAGTCGAAGTCCATGCGGTTTCCCAGAAGGAGGTTGACGAAGAAGTGCGGGCCGGGAGACGGGGTTTTTATATCAATGACGTGCTCGCCGCGCTCGTTGAGCCGTCCGGCCCAATCGCCGACGGCTTTGATGACTGCAGTCGCCTCGGCCGTCGCGTCCGCGGGCAACGCGCATTCGGTAACCGACGCGCCCTTGGCGCGGAATGCCGAAAGGCCGCCGTCCGCGCGCGCGCGAATCATGAGCGATTCGCCCGATCGTTTCAATTCATCGATGAGACCCGATATCGAGGGCAGTTTGCGGAGTTCCTTGAGCGCTGGGGCGCGATAGGACAAGCCGCAGACGCCGATAGCGCAATCGCGCTTGCTGGAGAGGAATATGGCGTCGGACGGACCCTCGTAACGGGACGAAAAAAGCGCCTTCAGTAAGGCGTCGGCTTTCGCGGTTTCTTCCCTGGCCGAGACATAGTGTGACATTGTGCGTTCTCCTTCGTAATCTATTGTAGTCTTTAAAACGCCAACAACATACCCCTCGTGGGTATGTTGCGGGCGAAACGCGGCGTTAATCCTTATTTTGGCGTAAACTTGACGTAATCATAATACGCGTACAGCGGTCTTGAATAACTGAATCTTCCGAGCCAGCTGTCGACTCCCGTGCCGGGCCAGAGGTTGACCATGATCTGCATGGGATGGCTCGGCATCGCCGCTCCCTTGGGGGCGTTCATGCCATTATTGTTGACGCCATACTTCCATTTGCCGTCGACGTACCAGTTGATGTAGCCGTTGCCGTACTCGATTGCGTACTTGTGGAATCCGGACGAGGAGTCGAAACCGAGATCCACGATCTTCTCGTGTCCGCCGACCCCATTGACGTAGTAGTTGAACTGAACCTTCGTGGGATCCTTACCGAGGATTTCGACGTCGATCTCGTCCCAGGGGCTGCCTGTATATAGAAAGAAGGAGGTGACGGTTCCGGAAGCCCTTGCGGATCGCATGTTGGTTTCGAAAGTGCCGTAGGAGAATGTGTTGTTCGTGCGATACTCGCCGCTGGAATACGGCTTGCCGGAGCTCGAGACGTTATCGAGCTTGAGGACAAGCTGGCCGCCGGAGAAGTACGCGTGGTCGGCCTTGAACCCGCAATTGAACATGCCGCCGTTCGACCAGGTCGCCTTGTTCCATGCACCGGTGTTAAAAGAATCCATTGCGTCCCAGAAGGACCAGGTTTGCACGGCGCGCGCGCCATCCGTCTCGGTTGCGGCTAGGTCTGCGGCGTTGGTGGGGCCGGCGATATTGCAGCCAAGGAAAAGGCTTGCGGTAATGAGAGATGCCAACGAAAGCGTCAGAACGTGTTTCTTCATGTCACAGTCTCCTTGTTTGTAATTGTAGGGGCACTCTGAAAATTGCGTGTATACGGGTAGTAGTCTTTTTAATAGTACTAAAAGTATTAGTCCTTGTGATATTGCACCTGAAATTGTGACTATAAGTAACTAATAGATAGTAGTTGCGGAAGATTAGTCAGTAATAGGTTTTTTTACCAATACAAATGGTATTGAATTACTATTCGATAGTCAGTAGCCGATCAAGGAGGGCGAATGCATATGCGCTGAATCCCAGACGGCCAACGCGCTCTTCCATTAGCAGCTTGAACAGTTCGCCTTTCCCCGAGATACCAAGTTTCGTATACACCTGCGTCAGGTGGCCCTTTACGGTGCTGTCGGCGATGTAGAGTCGGTTAGCGATCTCCTTGATCGGGTATCCCTGCAGTTGAAGCTCGATAACTTCACGTTCTCTCGCGCTGATGCCGCGTTCCTCGAAAAAATCGCGGTCGGGAAGAATACCGTCCTTTAGGAACGGGAGCGGATCGAGCGCGTTCCAGCGTAGGCTGACGAGATTGCCGTTTTGGTCGAATTTACCGGATATCCTGACGATGGGGATGTATCTTTTCCGCGCGCGGTTAATTACGTTCTTTTTAGTGTTTTGCCGAACCCTTTTT
>DAOPXQ010000053.1:0-11344 GCA_035352395.1 Treponemataceae bacterium
TCTTTTATGCGATCACTTCCTCCCGGGAGTGATCGCTTTGTATATGGGCTGGATTGTGTTGATTTTGATGTAATAAAAGTATAATTACAGTCAGGAGGTGATTATAATGCTCGTATCCGTTATTCCCATTGGCAATACTAAAGAACCTCGAGATGGTTGGTATGATGCATTTATAAGAATGCACGATGAGCTGCAAGATACGCTCTTGATTGCCGAACCCGATGATACAGAGGCAGTTGAATGGGAATGGTGATTAATCAATATGAGGTTTATCTCGTTGATTTTGAGCAAACCAAAGGGCATAAAATAAAAAAAAACGCGTCCATGCCTGGTGGTTTCCCCAGATGAAAGGAATCACTCGATAAGCACGGTTATCATCGCGCCCATGACGACGGTGTCCTATTCATTTCCAACGCGAATTGAATTGGAGTTTAATAAGAAAATCGGTTGGATAGTCTTAGACCAAATAAGGACGATAGATAAGACGCGGTTAATCAAGAAAATGGGAAAGATCGAAAAAAGGCAAGTTAAGCAAGTCAAAGAAATCCTGAAAGAAACGCTCGCGGATTAAGAATAACCCTTTGTTTTTCCTTTATCGCCGAAGCTGTGAACGAGTAAAAGGAATTTCGAAAAACAGTCGCATGCCCTTACAATCCCGGTTTTATTTCTGATATATTCATGTCAACAGAAAAGCTCGCATTTTAAAACTGGGCGGAACCGCGCCTTAGGGGAGTCGTTCGCATGAATAGAAATGTACGGAAGGATTTTGGGGGAGGGCGGGAAGCGCGGGACTTCGGCGCATCCGCAAACGCGAAAGGAACCGGCCATAAAAAGCGGCATCCGTTCCTTGTCTTTATGGGCGTGCTGTTGTTAGTTTCCCTTTTATCGCTCGGCTACGTAAAAAGCGTGATCGATTATACGGGAGAGTACGCGACCGATAGGCTCGTGTATACCGGGGAATACGGCTTAACGTTGCTGGTCACGTATCATCCGAGCTATCGGATCGAGAAATCAAAGGGCTTCGCCATAATCCATATTCCGCTCAGTTCGCTGTTTTCCGAGGAGCTTCGGGCCCATGCGGGCGGCACCGACGTCGCGGACGCAAAGAAAACGTACGATCTCTATGCGATGTCCGAATATGCGCAGAATGGCGCGTTGCAAACATTAGGCGAGCTCTTGCTCGACGCCAAGGCGCAAAAGACCCTCGCGATCTTCAAGCGCAGTTTCCCGATCGGGAAGTACGGGGATTATTTCGCGATAGAATCGCGCGATGTATACGGGAAAAAGGAACCTGCCGCGAAAGTGGCAGAACCGAGGCGCGTCGAGGAGAAGAATCATAAGGATTTGATAAAAACCCTTGATGGTTCATTTGATCTTCTTGATTGGAATCAGGATGGCTATGACCGATTTATATCGAAGTATGGGCCGATTATCGAGCAAACGGAGTCGGATTTCAAAAATCAGCATACCGATGGCCAAATCGACCGGCTCATCAACTTGCGCTTAACGAATATGGAATGCACCGTCTATCGAATAAACTCCGATCCCGTGGCATACATGCTCGTCAATGCCAAGGTGTTCGGGCCCATCGGCGTTTCCGTGCTCGACAAGATGCTTGGCATGAGCAAAAAGGAGTTCACGGATCAATTTGGGGATATCGGAGAGGAAGAAGGCGGACTCCTCAAAGTGGCGAAGATGGACAAAAACATTGAGTCCGATCGGTATTGGTTCCATTTCACCGATGGCGTGATTGACTCCATCGAGTATTACCCATCCGTCGATTAAGCCGGAGCGGACCTTCGCGATGAAAAGGCCGACGCCGCGCTTGGGCGTCGGCCTTTTGCTTTTTCCTTACAGCTTGTTGAGCGTAAAGCTCTTGAACGCGATCTTAGTCGGTTTTTTCGAGCCCTTGCCCGCGCTCGCGAGGCCGCCGATCGCGATGCCGATTTCCTCGTGCGGGAGGCGTATCGCGAGGCCCTCGGCGATGGGCTTGCCGTCGACGAAAACGTCCAAGGACTCCGCGTTCTGGCGGATGGTCACGCGCGCGTCGCTTGCGGAGGCCGCGGCGTTCTCGACCGTGTGGACGAAGGCTTCGCCGCCGTTCTCGATGCGCGAGATTATCGCGGTTCCGTTATTCAGCAGGAGAAACGACGCGTAATTTTGGTCCCCGACGTCGTTGAAGTATACCTTGATCGCGCCCGGTCCGGATGCATCCTCGAATCCCGCGCGGAGCTCGATCGAGTAGGGGCACTGGAGGGCGTACTTCGAGGTCCAGGGGCAACTCGCGATCGCGGTTTTCTTGAAGGAAATATGGTAGCCCGACGCGTCGTACGATTCGTCGACGCCCTTCTGCTGGATCGCCATCCAACAGGGCGAGGTCGGGAGAAATCCGCTCGTGAACGGCAGCGTGGGAGCGAGATGCTTGATGACGGTTTCCGCCTCTTCCCAGGCATCGCGGCGCGCTTCGGCGCGGTTCGCCTTGGAGGCGAAGAGCGAGTGCAAGAGATACGAAATGACGGCGATCGCGACGAACACCGCGGTTCGCGCCGGGCCCGCCCCGAGAAATCCCTTCGTGAAGAAAGCGACCCAGAGCCAGATCGCGGGATACAGAAAGCGGCCGGTTACCCGGAGCCATCTCAGGCAGTGGAGCAGCGTGGGGATGAGGGACCCCGGTTACTTTTTTTCCGCGAGTTTTGTATTGTGGTGCTAGGGCGCTACGGGAGTCCGCGAGAGATTTTAAGGATGGAAACATGAAAGCGGTTATCGAGACTTCGCGATTGCTTCTCCGGGAGCTGACCTTCGGCGACGCGGATGCCCTCGCGCTCGCGCTGTCAGATCCGGTTTCGATGCGGTATTACCCCGCGCCATTTTCCGCGGAGAAGGTTCGGCAATGGATTCAGTGGAACGTCGACAATTACCGCGCGCATGGGTTTGGCCTATGGGCGGTGATCCTGAAGGAATCGGGCGAGCTCATCGGCGATTGCGGGATTACCCTGCAGGACATCGAGGGGAAGCGCTTGCCGGAGATCGGGTACCATATTCGCAGGGAATACTGCGGCAAGGGATTCGCCACCGAGGCGGCGAGGGCCTGTATCGATTTCGCGTTTGATAAGACGGTGTACGGCGCGGTCTATTCGTACATGAAGGACGATAACCTTCCCTCGCGACGCGTCGCGGAAAAAGCCGGGATGCGGTTCGTGAGGGGTTTTCAAAAAGAGATTGACGGTCATGTCGTTAATGAAGTTTTATATACGATAGAAAAAGAAAGAAGGTAATTTTGAAAACTATCATCGCGAGGCAACTGCGCAAGCCTTCGGGGTTCCTTGGGTTCCTGACGGGAAAGGCTTTGGCGAAGCAGAACGTGTTTACGTATCAGGCAATCGAGAAGTGCCTCGATTTTTCCGCCATCAAGCGCGCGTTCGAGATCGGTTACGGGCCCGGCGCGGGAATACAATACTTTCACGAGAAGTACGGGATCGCGATCGACGGCGTGGATTTCTCGCGGAGCATGCGCAAGGCGGCGTCGAGGCGAAACAAGGCGGGCATCGCGCGCGACGAAATCTCGGTCCGCGAGGGCGACTTCCTCGCGATGGGCGTTCCCGAGGAGAAATACGATTGCGTGTACTTCGCCAACGTGACGTATTTCTGGGATGACCTGCACGGGCCGTTTCGGCGCATTCGGGATATGCTCCGAGACGGCGGGAAACTGGCGTTTTACATGGCGAACGCCACTTATCTCGAGGGCAATCCCGTAACGCTGACGGACGTATTCAACCGCTATTCGTATGGGTTCGTGAAGGACGTATTGACCGATATCGGGTTCAAGGACGTGAGGCATCATTGGGTCCTCGCGGACTCAGACGATTTCCTGGTGATCGAGGCGAAGAGATGACGATGCCCGTTGAGCTTTCCGGCGGCAACATGAACGCGCCGTCGATCGAGGGTGGCGTGATATACAAGGGAGCGCACAAGGCGTCCGCGAACGTCGACGCGCTGCTCCGCCACGCGCGCTCCAAGGGGCTTGATTGGGTTCCGGAGTCCTTCGGCGTGACGGGCGGCAAGCACGCGCTCTCGTTCGTCGAGGGCGACGTCGTCCACGACAGTCCCCGCTGGCTTTTAAAGAAGCGGCTCCTCGCGGAAAGCGCGCGCAGGCTCAGAGCATGGC
Source organism: Treponemataceae bacterium (assembly GCA_035352395.1). Lineage (GTDB taxonomy): Bacteria > Spirochaetota > Spirochaetia > Treponematales > Treponemataceae > Teretinema. The sequence goes on from DAOPXQ010000053.1 coordinate 4,166, forward strand.
ACGACGCGACCGCGGACTTCGTACCGGTAAACGGCGACTGGCTTCTTGAGGCCGAGGGCCCGAACGAGGTCGTGTGCCATAACGACTTCGCCCCGTATAACTGGGTGTTCGACCGGAGGCGGCGTCTCGTCGGCCTGATTGACTTCGATACCTGCGCGCCCGGCTCGCGCCTGTGGGATATCGCCTACGCGGCCTATCGGATCGTCCCTCTTATGCCCTTCGGCGACGCGGCAGAGTATATTGAAACCTCGCCGTTCCCCGTCAGGAAGACGCTCGCGCGAACCCGCTACTTTCTCGCGCGATACGCCTCGGGCGACCCGAAGCTGCTCTATGCGGTCGAGGACGTCGTCGACCGGCTTTCGCGCAGGCTCGCCGCGATCGCCGAGTGGTCCGAGGCCGAGGGCCTCAGGTCCGGCAATCAAGAGCTCCTCGCCCACGCGCGGATGTACCGCAAGCACGCCGCGTGGGCGGCGAATGTTCTCATGGGGGCGCTATGAAAGCGATCATCCTTGACATGTACGGCGTCATCATGAAGGAAACCGGGGACGGATTCGTGCCGTACGTCCGGGGTTTCTTCCCGGAGCTGAGCCCCGAGACGATTTACGGGATTTGGGATAAGGCCGACGTCGGGGAATTGCCCTCCGCCGAGGTCTTCAGGTAATTGGGATTCACCGGGGATCTGGCGAAGGTCGAGCGCGAGTATCTCGATACGCTCGAGATCGATCGGTCCTTTTACGATTTCGCCGCGCGGGCGAGGAAGGACCATAAGCTTGCCTTGATTACCAACGATTCGCGCGAGTGGAGCGCGTATTTGCGGGAGAAGTTCGGCCTCGATTCCCATTTCGACGCGATATCCGTGAGCGGCGAGCTCAGGATGAAGAAGCCAGACCCAAGGATATTCGCCCATACGGTCGAGAGTCTCGGGTGCTGTCCCGAGGACTGTACCTATATCGACGATAGGCGGTTTAACGTGGCGGCGGCTCGTTCGCTCGGGATGCAAGCCGTGTTGTTTAATAGCAGGAACGTCGAGTACGACGGGATCTCCGTGCGGAACTTCGAGGAGCTCGCGCGGTATTTCTAAAAAAGGAAACGCCCATGAATAAAACGGTATTGGCCCTTGCGGTCGCGCTCGCGGGGATCGCCTCCGCGTTCGCGGATTCTGGTCCCGCGTTCCGTTACGAGGATATCGCCGATCGGCTTCGGGCCGAGTGCGCGGCGGGTACCCTGACCCAGGACCTGAACGCGAAGGATAGCGACGGGCATACCGCGCTCTATTACGCGATCGACCATAACGACCTTGAGCTCGTGAAGGCCTTCGTGAGGAACAGGGCAAAGGTCAATCTCCCGTGCGACGGAGACGGCGAGTATCCGCTCGCGGTGGCGAGCGGTTTCTTCAATCGCGAGGTGATCGCGAGGTATCTCGTCGACTCGGGCGCGAAGGTGCGATGCGCCGACAAGGAAAAGAACACGCCCTTGCACGTCGCGGCCAAGAACGGGCGCCTTGGGCTCGTTAAGCTCTATCTCGAGAGGGGCGCGAAACTGGAGGCGAAGAACGCCGACGGGGACACGCCGTTTTTGAGCGCGTGCGACGACTTTGACGGGCACGATTGCGATAAGGTCGCGACCCGGCGCTTCCTGCTCGAGAAGGGAGCAAACGCGAAAGCCGTCAATAAGTACGGGCAAAACGCCTTCAATATCCTTTTTACCAACATAAACGAGTTCGGGCTCCTCTACTGTTACTATCCCGATTCCGAGTTTCTCAAGGCGCTCGTCGCCGCGGGCGTCGACATCAACCGCTCCGGTAAATGCTTCGGTAGTCCCCTGCTCGAATGCGTCGCGGCCTCGGCGAGCATGCTGAACGCGCGTCCGGTAATCGCGGAGCTCATCGCGCTCGGCGCGGATATCGAGCGCGCGGACGGTCGCGGGTACACGCCGCTTTTGTTCGCGGCGGCGGACGGCGACCTCGCGGCTTTCTCGATCCTGCTCGACCGGGGCGCAGACCCAACGGCGAAGGCATCGGACGGCGCGACCTTGAGCGGGCTCATCGAGAAGAACCGCTGCAGTAAGTATTACGGCTTCGTGTACGACGACATGCGGGAGCTCTTGGACTATCGCGTCACGGGCGACCGGTCATGCCTCGCGATTCCGGAAGGCACGAGGATCGAGCGCGCGGGCGGAAAGGCCGTGTACTACGCCGACGTGACGAACGTCTTCGAGATACTGGGCAATCTCGATCCCTCCGAGGAGAGCGTCATAAAAATCGCCGCCGTCCGCGATCCCGGCCAGTATATCTTCCTGCAACGGTATCTTTCGGCGATCCCGTCTCCCGTCACCTTGGACCTTACCGAATGCGCGCCGACCAAGATCATCCAGGAGGCGAGGCTCTGCGTCCCGAACGTGAGGCGGATCGTCTATCCAGAATGCCGGCCGGACAAGGGCGACCCGTCTGATTTTTTCTGGTACAGCGTCTCGAACTTTTACGATTTGGAGGAGCTTGCCGTTCCGGAGGGAATCACGACGGTGCGGCGCTACGCGATCTCTCGCCTTGATAACGTCAAGGAGATCCATATCCCCGAGTCCGTCGCGGAAATCGAGGACGAGGCCATTTGGGGCTGCGCCAACCTTGAGCGGGTCTCCGTGAAAAACAAAAACGCCGCGATCGGGAAAGAGGCCGTGTCCCGGTGCCCGAAGGCGATAATCGCGTTTGAGTGAGGGAGCTTATGAGTAACGCAATCGGCGGCGAGGAAGGCTCGCGCGACGTTCAGTATCTTCGGTTAAGCCATATCGCGCTTTATTGCGACGATATCCGCGCGATGGAACGGTTTTACGCCGACACGCTCGCGCTCAGGCGCGTCCGCGTGTTTAACGAGGGAAAGGACGACGAGTTTTTCATCCTCGGGAGGGACGCGTTCAGGATCGAGCTCTTTAGGAAGCGCTACGAGATACGCGCCGATCGCGCATCGCTGAAGCATTTCGCCGTCGAGATCCCGTCGATGGATGCCCTTCTTGACGCGTTGAAGAGGAAGGCCATCAAGGTCGAGAAGCTCATCGATTACTCAAGCGAGCGCGAGGTATTTAAGGTCTGCTTCATCAAGGACCCCGAGGGTAACGTCATCGAGTTCATGGAAGGCTATCGCGATCGATAGCGACGCAATAACAAGGAGGCTGGGTATGCATTCGCTTAAGCTAACGTCGTTCGTGCTGTTCGTTTCGGACGTCGCGAGGTCGAGGGATTTTTACGTGACCGTTCTCGGTCAGGAAGTCGCGATGGACATCGGCAATATCAACGTCGGCTTCAAGAGCGGGCTCGCCATTTGGGAGCGGAAGTACGCGACGAACACGATATTCGGGAGCGAGGCCGCGCCCGGCGGCGACCGCTCCGACTCGGAGGTCTATTTCGAGACTGACGACATCGACGCGGCGTTCAAGAAAGCGTCCGCCGCGGGCGTCGAGCTCGTCCATCCCGTTAGGGTTCAGCCTTGGCAGCAGCGCGTGTTCAGGCTCTATGACCCGGACGGTTTCGTCGTCGAGATCGGCGAGTCGATGGACGTGACGGTTAAGCGCCTGGCCGCCGAAGGCCTTTCGCCCGACGCGATCGCCGCGAAGACCTTCATGCCGATCGAGGCCGTTCGCGCGATGCTGTAGGATCGGACCTCTCGCAACGCGGTGCCGATCCCGCGTCACCGCAGCATGCCGAGCAGCCGTCTCCCGATCGCGGCGTTGTCGAGATACCATCCGCGACGGGAGTCGAAACCGACGATGTCGTTCGCGAATTGGGGGGCGTTTTTCCCGCGCGCGAAAAAGGGGACGAGGGCGTTCGTGTGCGCGGCGCCGTGCCATTCCATTCCCGGCATCGCGCCCGCGCCGCGGTTCTCGATCGCGTTGAAGGCGCCGTCGCCGGAGCCCGGTCCCATGAGGTATCCCGACTCATGGTCCGCCGTGACGATGACGAGCGCGTCCCATCGGTTCGGGTCTGCGGCGACCCAGTCAAGGACCGCCTCGACGGCATCCTCGAATCCCTCGTATTCCTCGATCATGCGCCCCGACTCGTTCGCGTGATTGGCCCAGTCGATCGCGCCGCCCTCCACGACGAGCGCGAATCCGTTTTGCCCTTTCAAGAGAAGGTTCAGCGCGCCGAGCGCCATTTCGGCGAGGCTCGGTACCGTCGCGGTGAATGGCTCGGTAAAGGCGTCCGCCTTCGCGTCGCCGCCCCGTTTTTCCTGGAGCGTGTCGGCTACCTCGGGAATGCCCGCCACGTGCGCGAACGCGCCCGCCTCGACGAGCGCTCTGAATTCTTCCGCGTCGCGTATGAGCTTCCACGGGTCGGAGACGCCGTCCGCGTCGCGGTCGTTCGCCGCCGTCCCGCTCTCGAGCGCCGCCCACAGCGATTGGGGAATCCAGCCATAGTCCGGCGCTTGCCTGCGCGCGCCCGAGTTGTCGTACTCGGGATTCCCGCACCCCATGAGGACGTCGAGTCCGGACTTGAGAAACATGTCATTCGCTATCACCGCGTATTCGGCGCGCGATCCCGAGTGCGCGGCGAAGGCCGCGGGCGTCGCGTGGGAAACGGGCACCGTCGTGACGATGCCCGTCATCATTCCCATCGACTCGGCGCGCTCAAGGACCGTCTCGAGCGCCTGTCCCGTCGGGGACATGGCGATCATCCCGTTGGCGGTTTTATGGCCCGTCGCGAGCGCCGTCGCGGCGGCGGCCGAGTCCGTCGGGTTCAGAGGCGGATACGAGAAATCGCTCCAGGATTTCTCCGGGTCGTAGGAGCCGCCTTCCGGGTACGTCGAGGCCGCGAGGCCGATCGAGAAGCGCGCCCATGGTCCCGAGGGAAACGCTCCGTGGGCGTAATAGCTTTCGGCCTTGAGTTGGTTGAATCCCCCGCCATCGGCGATCATGAGGATAATCGCGCGCGGTCGCCCCATCCCGCCGGTAGTTCCGGTCGGGCACGCGCCGACGAAGGACGGCTCCGTCGCCGACTCCGATCCGCGCGTCCCCTCTGCGCACGAGGTGAGGAAAAATGTCCCGAAGAGTATCGATAGAAATACGGCCTTCTTGCTCAGTCTCATACGACTAAGTATAAGGTATTTTGAGGCACAACGTCGTTGCCGGGCGTAAGCGGATCGTTCAGAGCCCCTTCAGGCGCGGGCGTCATGAAGGGGCGACTCGAGTCATGGCTCTGTCGGCCACGGCGTGGCCGGCAGAACCCGGATTATTCGCTGAGGTTTGTGAAATAATACCCGGTTGAAGACGCCGTTAACTCGATAATATAGTAACCAGTGGTCGGTATCGTGAACGACTGATCGGTTGTTTGCCATGCGTACGTAGAATCAAGTACAATATCTGAGGGCGTCGTCGCGGCTAGATAAATCCTGGCATAAACCGAGGCGGAATTCGGATAGCCCCCATTACCGAACGTGACCCGTGATCCCGCCGCAGCGTAGAAATATTCCCTAACGGTATTACCAGTATATATTGTGCAGCTATAACTACCGCTGCCTATTGAATGACATACGGAGCCTGCGGGTACATTCGCGATGTTCGAGAAGTTTCCCGTGATAGTAACGGATCCGGCCGATATTTTGCTCGACTCTGAACCACCGGCCTTTTTCGCGGATATCCAAAGGTATGAGGTGCCTTCTTTCTTATATCCGGCGATATAAATTCTGGATATCGGGGAAGATTCGCAATACGAGATCGTTCCCTGCATCGATCCGTAATACGTCGTTTGCGTTGACTGCTCGAAGTCCATCAGTTGGGTAGCCGCGCTACTGTCATTGGTGGCGCTCTCGTACAGGTAAATATGCTCGGCCGCGGGAATGCAGGGGAACGAAACGGTTGTTTTCCCCGTCGCGCTGTCGTAAACGGCAGTGGCGGACGTCGGCAAGACATAGGGATAGTCCGCCTGTTTCGTTACCGTTACGTCTTTGACGCAGAACGTTCCCGTGGTTGAGTTACAGCAAAATATTACTTGGGCCCCGCATGCGTTTATGAAGCTAGCCGAATAGGAATACTTGGTCGGCGTCGTCGTGAGCGTGGCGTCAAAGGATCCCGTGCTGTTCCAGTTTGCCTTCTCCTGGAGATAGCTTGTGATCCTTTGCGTGCCCGTTGTCGTCCATGCGGTAAACGATATAACATAGGGGCCGGCGGCTAAGTCGCCGACTTGGCATGCCGCGTTCATTACCCCGATATCTTTCGAGCTATCCACTTTCGTGACGGTTATCGAGGCCGTCTTGGTCGAACTATCGTACGTTACGCCGAGGGGATTCACCGAGGAAAAAATGGTTGTGTTGTACCATGTGTTCCATCCCGCCGCTGCGGCGTCTTTCGAGGTGTCGCTGACTCCCGCAGCGCTGTTGCTACCACTGTCAGTGCTACTGCCACTACCGCCGCTACTGCCACCATCTGAGGTGACGTCGCTCCCAGAAGAGTTTGAGCATGACGCTACGAAGAGCGCCGCGAATATCGCGAGCGCGAATGAAAGGGTCTTAGACATTGAGATGCCTCCGAGAAATTAAGTAATGGGGTTTTCCTCATTTTTGGGCAGAGAACGTTCATTTCGGTTTGTGCGTTTTTTTAAATCGTTTTATCATACGCTTCAATCCAGTGTGCCATCGAAACAACGCTTCATGCTCAGTACTCCGGCAACGTCGGTAATAAAAAGGATATGCGCGTCAGCGATCTCTGTCAATCGCTTTGAGCTCTTCGCGCGAGGGACTGCAGCGGTAGCCCCGAAGGGCTACAAGCGGAAGGCCCGGCCGGCGGCCGTCTCCCGCCCGCCTTTCAAGGCGGCAGACGCGTAATCCCGGCGCGCCCTAAAATGAAATCGGCGCTTTTCGTGTTCCGGCAGAGTCGCTATACTGATAATGGAAGGCAAGAAATAAAACCGAGGTAAACCAATGATCAGAAACGCGACGACGGCGGACGCGGAGCGAATCTGCGCCATCTATAATCACTATATCAAAAACACGGTGATCTCGTTCGAGGAAGAACCCGTGGACGAGCGGGAGATGGCGCATCGGATCGCGGAGTACACGAAGGCGTATCCTTGGCTCGTGTTCGAGAAGGATGGCGAGATTCTCGGCTATTGCTACGCCACGAAATGGCGGGTTCGTCCCGCGTACCGGCACTCCGCCGAGACGAGCGTGTACGTGCATAAGGACCATGCGGGCG
>DAOPXQ010000054.1:0-11142 GCA_035352395.1 Treponemataceae bacterium
GGTGCTCGCGACGGACATGTATGCGGCGAGAAAAGCCGAAGCCCAAAAGAACAAGGAAACCGTCCTTGCCGAGGCCTATGGGGGGAAATGACCTCGATCTGGCGCTCGCTCGATGCGGGTTCCTTACCTGTGCCGAGAAAGAGCTTCTCGCGAAAAAACTTGACAAGCTAGAATCGCTTACAGTACTTTCTATAGAAGATATTTGCCAAATCGTGGGCAGGCGCGTTAAAACGCGTCTTTGGAGTCCCGAAACCTTACCCGGACTTGTCGATCGTGACCGAGAAACCATGCGAAAGTGCGGTATTCAGTTCGTTCCGGCCTACTCGCCGGAGTATCCGCCCTTACTTCGGGAGATACACGATCCGCCGTACGCCCTGTTCTGGCGCGGAACGCTGCCTAATCCGGAAAAGCCGCTCGTCGCCATCGTCGGGACGAGATCTCCTTCCGGTAGCGGCGTGGTTGCCGCTACGAGAATCGGACGGGAATTCGGGCTGGCAGGGATTTCAGTCGTTTCCGGATTGGCCCGGGGGATAGACGCTTTCGCGCATCGGGGCAATGTCGACGGCGGGGGCGCCTCCGTCGCGGTTTTAGCGTGCGGACCGGATAGGGTGTATCCCCGAAGCAACGCGCGTCTCGCGGCTAGCATGGTCGAAGCCGGGGGCTGTCTGCTTTCAGAGTATCCGCCGGGGGAATCTCCGCTTCAGTTCCGGTTTCCCCAGCGTAACAGGATTATTTCGGGCCTTGCGCGTTCAGTTCTGGTCGTGGAGGCCCCGCGGAAGTCCGGAGCGCTCATAACGGCGGATTTCGCGCTCGAGCAGGGAAGGGAACTATTCGTGTGCGCCGCCGCGCTTGACTCCCCTCGAAGCGAGGGCACGCGGCGTTTGAGCGAGGATGGGGCGCAGGCGATTCTGGGCGCCGACGTGATCCTTGCCGCATGGAGACGGGTGTATATCCCGACGCCGCGCGGGGCAGAGCCGGGAAAGCAGCTCTCCCTTGGTTTTTCTTGATGATTTGGCTCGCGCCGCGAGGGGGGGCCATTAAGGAGTACTAGATATGCCCGCCAAGAAGGCAGCGACGAAAAAAAGCGAGAAAAAAAACACGCTCGTTATCGTGGAGTCCCCGGCCAAGGCCAAAACGATCGAGAAGTACCTGGGGTCGGGCTATACCGTCAAGGCCTCAATGGGTCATTTGATCGATCTGCCCAAATCGCGTATTGCCATCAACACCGAGGATAACTTTCAGCCCGAATACATTACGGTGCGAGGACGCGCCAAACTCCTGAAAGAACTCCAGTCCGACGCGAAGAAATCGCGCGAAGTCCTGCTGGCAAGTGATAATGACCGCGAGGGAGAGGCTATTGCCTGGCACCTCAGAAACTCGATACAGGCTAAGTATCCCGTACCCATACATCGAATCGTTTTCAACGAGATAACACCGCAGGCGATCAAGGAAGCGGTTAAGCATCCGATGGAGATCGACGAGCTCAAGGTTAACGCGCAAAAGGCGCGCCGCGTGCTCGATAGGCTCGTCGGCTACAATCTTTCGCCCCTCTTGTGGAAAAAGGTAAAGAACGGCCTTTCGGCCGGACGCGTTCAGTCGGTCGCGCTTCGCCTGATCTGCGAGCGCGAGAAGGAAGTCGAGGATTTTATCCCCGAGGAGTACTGGACCCTGGACGCCGATTTTCGCAAGGGCCGCAACGACTTTACCGCGCAGCTCGTCAGCTATCGCGACGAGAAACCATCGCTGATAAACGAAGCCTCGGTGCAGAAAATCATCGACGAGATCAAGAACAGCAAGTGCGAAGTCGTCGACGTAAAGTCGACCGAGAAGACGATCAGGCCGAAGGCGCCGTTTACCACGTCAAAGCTGCAGCAGATGGCGGCGAACCGACTTGGCTTTACGTCGAAAAAAACGATGCAGATCGCGCAGCAACTCTATGAGGGCATTAACATCGGCTCGACCCGAGTCGGTCTCATTACCTATATGCGAACGGACTCGGTCCGCATCTCCAAGGTCGCGCTCGAGGAGGCGCGAAAGTGGATAGGCGAGAAATTCCCCGCCGAGCTCCCGCCCGAGGCGATCGAATACTCCGTGGAGAAGAAGGCACAGGACGCGCATGAGGCCATTCGCCCGACGTACGTTAATTACACGCCCGAGTACGTCAAGGAATTCCTTTCCCGCGACCAACTCAGGCTTTATACGATCATATGGGAACGTTTCGTCTCGAGCCAGATGACCAACGCGAAGAGCAGGACGTCGAGCATCGACATCAATGCCGGCGACGCGATTTTCCGCGTGTCGACCTCGCGCGTTTTCGAGAAGGGTTTCTACAAGGTCATCAAGACCCTGATATCGAAGGAAGAAAAGGAAAAACCACTGCCCGAAATGAAGGTCGGCGAGCCCATTGAGTCCCGCGGCTTCCATCCCGAGCAGCATTTTACCCAGGGCCCCGCACGCTTTACCGACGCGTCGATCGTCAAGACGCTGGAAGAGAAGGGAATAGGCCGACCGTCGACGTACGCGCCGATCATATCCGTTTTGCTCGAGCGCTATTACGTGACGCGGTCCAACAAACAGCTCGTCCCCACGCAGCTCGGGCGCATCATCAACGAGATTCTCGTCGGGCACTTCCCGTCGGTCGTCGACGTGAATTTCACCGCGAAGGTGGAGGGCGAGCTCGACGAGGTAGAGGAAGACAAGATCGAATGGCCGAGCATGATCGGCTCGTTCTACGGGCCGTTCAAGAAACGGGTAGACGAGGTGATGGAAAGCCTCGACAGCATGAAAGGGCGGCTCGACGAGTCGACCGATTACGTGTGCGAGCTTTGCGGAAAGCCGATGCTCAAGAAGCTTGGCCGCTTCGGGTTTTTCCTCGCGTGCTCGGGCTTCCCCGAGTGCCGCAATACGCGGTCGATACCGCTCGCGAAGTGCCCAAGGCCCGGCTGCAACGGGGAGATCGTCGCGCGAAGGACGAAGGGGCGCGGCAAGGAATTCTACGGCTGCACCAACTATCCCGAGTGCGATTTTATCAGTCACTTCAAGCCGATAAACGCCACGTGCCCCAAGTGCGGGCAGTTTCTGGTGGAGAAATACGACAAGAAAAACGGGTCGTTTAAATCCTGCATAAACCCGGAGTGCGACTATCTTCATACGCAGGAAGACGTTCCCGAGAATCCTTCCGACGGTGACGGCGAAGGCGAGGAATGAACGCGTGCTTCGGGGATTACCTTTCGTATCTCTCCGGCGTGCGGCGCGTCTCGCCGCGTACCGTTGAGGGCTATCGGCGCGACCTGGAGCTTTTCTCGCGCCTGGTGCCGGGTTCCCCGCTCGAATCCGACGCTCAGGCCATTCGCCTTTTCGTCGCCGGTCTCGGCGCGGAAGGGTACGAGCCCTCGAGCGTCAATCGCGCGCTCGCGTCGATCCGCGGGTTTTATCGCTACGCGGTGCGCTTTGGCCTTCGTACCGACAATCCCGCGACGGCCGTTCGCAATCTCCGTATATCCCAAAAAATGCCGCGCTTTTTATTTTCCGCCGAAGCGGAGAAGTTCTGCGCCTTGCCCGCGCCCGGCGAAATAGACGAAGACAACGTCAGACTTGGCGAAGCCAACGTCAGAGCATTATGGTCCGAACGCGATACGGCGCTGCTTTCGGTTATGTACTCGACGGGTTGCCGCGTCTCGGAGATCGCGTCGATGCGCCTTTCGGATTTCTCGCGGGACTATTCTTCGGCGACCGTAACGGGAAAGGGCAACAAGCAGCGCAAGGTTTTCCTCGCTAAGGCCGCCCGCGCCGCGCTCGCCGATTATCTGCCGTTGCGCGCCTCGCTTCTTGCCCGCGGACAGGACAGCGATTCGGCGCGGGACCGTGTGTTCGTGTCCCTGCGCGGGAAACCGCTCTCGGTTCGGGGCATCCAGTACATCGTCGCGTACTATTCCGACGCGCTGGGCCCGACGAAGCATCTTTCGCCCCATGCCCTGCGTCATACCTTCGCGACGACACTAATCAGCCGCGGCGCCGACATTCGCGTCGTGCAGGAAATGCTCGGCCACGCGAGTATCTCCACGACCCAGCGATATACCCACGTAACGCCCGAAAGGCTCAAGAAACTCTATCATCAAGCCCATCCTCACGGATGAAAGGAACGATCACATGAAACAGCCTGAAATTCGAAGTACTACCGTCATCGCGGTAAGGAAGGACGGCCACGTCGCCATGGCGGGCGACGGTCAGGTCACGATGGGCGAGACGGTCGTCAAGCCGAACGCGAGAAAGGTCAGGAAGATATGCGAAGGCCGGATCCTTACCGGTTTTGCCGGCGCGACCGCGGACGCGTTCACCCTTCTCGAGAAATTCGAGGCGCGCGTCAAGGAATACGCGGGCGACCTTACCCGCGCGGCCGTTGAACTGGCCAAGGACTGGCGTACGGATAAGGCCCTGCGAAACCTTCAGGCCTTGCTTTTGGTCGCCGACGCGGAGAAGACCTTACTCATATCCGGCACCGGCGACGTCATCGAGCCGTCCGAGGACGTTCTCGCGATCGGCTCCGGGGGAAATTACGCCTATGCCGCCGCCTTGGCGTATCTTGAGTCCACCGAGTTTACCGCCGCGGAGATCGCGAAGAAAAGCCTCTCGATCGCCTCGCGAATCTGCATCTATACCAACGACACGATAATGACCGAGGAGCTTTAATCGCTATGGAAGGACTTGAAACGCTTACCCCGAAGGCAATAGTCGGGGAACTCGATAAGTACATCATCGGACAGAACAAGGCAAAGCGCGCGGTCGCGATCGCGCTGCGGAACCGTACCAGGCGGCTCAAGCTCCCGGAAGACGTGCGCGACGAGATCGCGCCCAAGAACATCCTGATGATAGGGCCAACGGGCGTCGGAAAGACCGAGATCGCGCGACGTCTCGCGAAGCTTTGCGGCGCGCCTTTCCTCAAGGTCGAGGCGACCAAGTACACCGAGGTCGGGTACGTGGGCCGCGACGTCGAGTCCATGATTCGCGACCTGATGGCCGTCGGCTATACCATGGTCAAGTCCGAGATGCAGGCCAACCTTAAGGAAGAGGCCGAAAAGCGGGCGGAGGAGATCCTGCTGGACCTGCTGCTGCCGGGCCTTAAAAAGAAACCGGCCGAGAACGGCCAACCGGCGAACGCGCCGTCGATGAACGGACTCTCGTTTCCAATATCATTCCTTGGCCCAACCGGGACGAATGGCGCAGGCGTTACCGCCACGGGTCAGATCGAAGTGAGCCCGGGCAACCAAGATGGCGCCACCGGCGCCCATAGCCCGGATCACGACGCGGACGGCGCCACTACAAGGGAGAAATTCCGGGCGATGCTCCGGGAGGGAAAGCTCGAGGATCGCGTCGTCGAGGTGAGCGTCCAAAAATCGGGCATTCCCTCGTTCGAGGTATTCGCGGGCTCGTCGAACATCGAGGACCTGGAGATGAGCGTCGCGAATATCACGAACCTCATCACCGGGGGGAAGAGCAAGCGAAAATCGGTTTCCGTAAAGGAAGCGCGAAAGATAATCGTCGCCGAGCAGCTCGACAAGATCGTCGATCACGACAAGATCGCCGAGGAGGCGAAAAACCGCGTCGAGCAGATGGGGATCGTCTTTATTGACGAGATCGACAAGATCGCGTCCAAGGGAGAGCGCGGCGGCGGTCAGGACGTGTCCCGCGAGGGCGTGCAGCGCGACATACTCCCGATCGTCGAGGGATCGAGCGTGACGACGAAATTCGGCGTGGTCGACACCACCCATATCCTTTTTATCGCGGCCGGCGCGTTCAACGTCTCCAAGCCGAGCGACCTGATCCCGGAGCTGCAGGGCCGGTTCCCCCTGCGGGTTGAGCTCGAAAGCCTCAACGCGGATGATTTCCGAAGGATTCTCCTTGAGCCGAAGAACGCGCTTACCCGTCAGTACGCCGAGCTTCTCGCGACCGAGGGCGTGACTATCCACTTCACCCCCGACTCGATCGACCGGCTGAGCTTCCTCGCCGCGGAGGTGAATTCCCGCATGGAAAACATCGGCGCGAGGCGGCTTCACACCATCATGGAGATGCTGCTCGAGGAAATTTCGTTCAACGCGAGCGAGATGGGCGGCCAGTCCGTCGAGATTACGAGCGACTACGTGGACGATAAACTGAAGGGTATCGTTCAGGATCAGGATCTTTCGCGGTATATACTGTAAAGCCCGATAAAAGCCTAAACCGCCCGCGGGTTTAGGCCGAAAATAACGGTGTGGGGAGCGTAAAATGAACAGTTTTACAAGAACGACGGATCTTCTGCACCGCGCGATGGACGTAAGCACTCTCAGGTACGGCGTGGCCGCGAATAACCTTTCAAACTCCGAAGTTCCCGAGTTCAAGCGAACCTCGGTTAATTTCGAGACCGAGCTCAAGCGCGCGCTCGATTCCGAGGCGTCGGCCAAGGGCCAGTTTCAGCTTGCCGTCTCCGACGACCGACACATTAAGTCCGACGGCGTCATCGACTATCGCACGATTACCCCCCGGCGCGTCCTCGACTACACCACGACCGCGAAGGCGAACGGAAACAACGTCGACCCCGAGCAGGAAGCGATGGACCTTCTCCGCATCCAGTTAAACTATCAGCTCCTGACCCAGGTCGAGAGCTTTGAATTCTCCCAGGCCAATTCGGTCCTGAAGTAAGGTAGGCTGAACCATGGGACTTTTTACCAGCATTAACATCGCCGCGTCGGGAATGACCGCCGAGCGCCTCCGCACCGACGTTATCTCGGACAACATCGCGAACGCGTCCACCACGCGCACCCAGGACGGCGGAGCCTTTAGGCGCAGCCGCGTCGTCCTCGCCCAGAAAGAGAACGGCATCGACTGGCGCACCCCGTTCACCCCGGACGCGATCGATCGCGGTCCCGGCAAGGGCGTCAAGGTAATGAGCGTGGAGAAGGATAACGCCGATCTCCGCCTGGTCTATGACCCGACCCACCCGGACGCAATCAAGGCAGGCCCGAAAGCGGGATACGTCGAGTACCCGAACGTCAATATCGTGACCGAAATGGTCGACCTCATCTCGGCGTCAAGATCGTACGAGGCCAACGCCTCGGTCATTCAGGGCTCGAAAGAGATGTTCATGCAAGCCCTTAACATTGGAAGGTAATAAATGAGCGTATCCCCCGTTTCCCAGGTTTCCGTCGACAATTTCCGTTCCAAAATGGTTTCCAGTTCCGAGATGATCGATAACGCGGCCCGCCCCGAAACCGCGAGCTTCGAGCAAACCATCCTGAAGGCTTTCGATGCCATGAACGCCAAGCAGCAGAAAACCGACGAGCTCGCGCAGCAGATGATTATCGATCCCGAGTCCGTCGATCCCCACGACGTCACCATCGCCATGGCGGAGGCGAATCTTTCCCTCAAAATCGCCCAATCCACGATCGATCGCGTTATAAAAAGCTGGAACGACGTTACCACAAGCCGGTAAAATGTGATATAATATCACGATATATCTTATAAAATCGTGACAGGTTCGTTCTGTAACGGGAGGGGAGCATGAACGAATGGCTGAAGAAGCTTATCTCGCAAATTAAGGCCCTTTGGGCCAAATGGACTATAGTTCAGAAATTGATACTTGCAGGGGTCATCGCGGCCGCCATTATCGGCGTCGTGGTTCTTTTTTCGGTTTCGTCGGCGCCTACCATGGTACCGCTTATCGATACCCCAATCGCCGATCAGGACGTCCGCGACAAGATCGTCCTCAGGCTCAATCAGGAAAACATTAAAACCTCGGTTACTCCCGCGGGCGTCATTTCCGTCGCCGACGAGGATACCGCGCGCCGTATGCGAACCATCCTGATCAGGGAAGACCTCATTCCCCAGAACGTCGACCCATGGGCGATATTCGACGTCGAGCGATGGACGATCACCGATTTCGAGCGCAACGTCAACAAACGGCGCGCCATCATCGAGGAAGTCAGGCAGCACATCAAGGCGATCGACGATATCGACGACGCGAGCGTCGTCGTGAATATTCCCGAGAAGACCCTGTTTTCCGCGGACCAGGATCCGGTCACCGCGAGCATCGTCATTTATCCCAAGCCGGGTAGCGACATCACCACGAACCGCAAAAAGGTCGAGGGCATCCAGAAGATTCTCAAATTCGCGGTTTCGGGGCTTAAGGACGAGAATATCACCATCGCCGACAGCACCGGCACCGTCCTCAACGACTTTGAGGGCATGAAGGAATGGGACCGGCTCACCCGCATCGAGAAAGAGCAAAAACTCATCGCCAAGCTCGAGGCCGAATACCGCGCGAAGATCCTTAACGCGCTGCAGCAGATCTACGGCATCGATCGCGTGCGGGACCTCAATATCAAGATCGACATGGATATGTCGGAGAAGGCCATCCAGCAGAAGGATTACCTACCGACGGTCATAAAGCCCGATAATCCCGAAACGCCTTACGACGACTCGGATATCGTGCAGTCGGTAACCCTCTCGTCCGAGACTTCCACGACGCGTTGGCAGGGTTCGGGCTATAACCCGGAAGGACCAGCGGGCGTCGAGGGCCAGACCGCACCTGCTTATAAGGACATGTCCAACCTGTACGGGCTTTCCGAGCAGTCGATCGTCAAGAAGAACGAGCTCGTGGGGCAGCGCGACACCACGGAAACGGTAAGCCCGTCGATAGGGCGACGCACGGTATCGGTCAACATAGACGGCATCTGGGCAAAGAAACGCGACGAGAAGGGCGACCTGATCGTCAAGAACGGCGCGATCGAACGGGAATATACCGGCATTGCCGACGACGAGCTTAAGTCCGCCGCCAAGGCCGTGCAGGACGCCATCGGTTACGACCGCGCCCGAGGCGACTCGGTAAGCGTGCTCAACATCAAGTTCGACCGTACCGCGCAGTTCGAGAAAGAAGACCTCGCGTATCTGCAAAAGCAGCAGACGCAGCAAACCATACTCTATTCGCTCATCGCTCTCGCCGTCATCCTTGTATCGTTCATCGTGTATCGAATGATTACGAGGGAACTCGAGCGTCGGCGGCGCCTTAAGGAAGAAGAACTCCTGCGAAAGCACCAGATGGAGCGCGAAAAGACGCTTTGGGAAGCGGAGCAGGCGGGTATGGAGGTTTCCATGTCGGTCGAGGAGCGAAAGCGCCTCGAGCTTCAGGAAAACGCGATCAACATGGCCAAGGAGCATCCCGAGGACGTCGCTCTCCTCATCCGCACTTGGCTCATGGAGGAATAAGGTATGGCAGCTTCGACCTCATCGCCCAAGGATAAGGGTTCTTCCCTCAGCTCCTCTAAGAAAGCGAAAGACGTAAAGTCCCTGACGGGACGCCAGAAGGCGGCGATTTTCCTCGTCTCCCTTGGCTCGGAGATTTCGGCCGAGATTTTCAAGCACCTTCGCGAGGACGAGATCGAGACCCTGACGTTCGAGATCGCGCGGTTGGAAACGGTCGAGCCCGAATTCAAGGACGCGATCCTGCAGGAGTTCCAGGACCTGATGATGGCCCAGAACTTCATTACGACCGGCGGTATCGACTACGCGCGAGAGCTGCTCGAAAAGTCGGTCGGCAGCCAGAAGGCGATCGACATCATCAATCGGCTCACGAGCTCCCTGCAGGTACGCCCCTTCGACTTTATCCGGCGAACCGACCCCGCGCATCTATTGAACTTCATCCAGCAGGAGCATCCGCAGACCATCGCGCTGATCCTGGCGTATCTCGAGCCCGCCAAGGCCTCGGTTATCCTTCAGAACCTACCCGACGAGATTCAGAGCGAGGTCGCGCGGCGCATCGCGACGATGGACCGCACCTCGCCGGACGTTCTCCGCGAGGTAGAGCGAGTTCTCGAGAAAAAGCTCTCGACCCTGTCGAGCGAGGACTATACGGCGGCGGGCGGCGTCGAGAGCATCGTCGAGATCCTCAACCTCGTCGACCGCTCTTCCGAAAAATCGATCATCGAGGCGCTCGAGGACGAGGATCCCGATCTCGCCGAGGAGATCAAGAAACGAATGTTCGTGTTCGAGGACATCGTCATGCTCGACGACCGCGCCATCCAGAAGGTCCTCCGAGAGGTCGACACGCAGGAACTCGCGAAGGCGCTCAAGTCCGTCGACACCGAGGTTCAGGACAAGATATTCAGGAACATGTCCAAGCGCGCCGCAGGCATGCTGAAAGAGGACATGGAATACATGGGACCCGTTCGCCTGAAAGACGTCGAAGAGGCGCAGCAGAAGATCGTGTCCATCATCCGTCATCTCGAGGACACGGGAGAGATCGTCATCGCCCGGTCCGGCGAGGACGAGCTCGTCGTGTAACGGCGGTACTAAATGGCAAAAACCGTATTCCGGCCCAACGAGGTCAAGAAGTCCGATGAGCACGTGGTGCTCCAACTCTCCCGCAAATTCGTCGTGGAGGAGCCCGTCGAGGAAATCGTCGAGGCTCCCGCGTACGAGGGCCCGACGGTTGACGACCTCCGTCGCGAGGCCGAGCGGTATCGCGCAGATTGGGAAGTCGAGAAGGAGCAAATGGTCGCGGAGGCCGAGGAGCGCGCGCGCGCCATCGTCAAGGACGCGGAGACGGCCGCCTTCGAGGAAGTCAAGCGCAAGACCGACCAGGCTCAGGTAATCCGACAGCAGGCCGAGGAAGAGGCGAATCGAATCGTCGCCGACGCGGAACGCCGCGCCGAGGAGATCGTCTCGGCGGCCCAGGCCAAAATGGACTCCCAGCTCAAGGACGGTTATAACGACGGTTTCAAGAAGGGCCAGGAGTCGGGCTTCAAGGAAGGTAACCTCGAGGCCCAGCGGCTCACGGACCGCCTGCATACCATCATCGAGCGGATGATGGACAAGCGACAGGAAATCCTCGCGGAGACCGAGCAGCAGATCGTGGATCTCGTGCTCCTGATGACCCGAAAGATCGTCAAAGTCATTTCCGAAAACCAGCGAAACATCGTCGTCTCCAACGTCGTCCAGGCGCTCAGAAAGGTGAAGGGCCGAGGCGAGGTGACTATACGCGTCAACCTCAACGACGTCGCGATGACCACCCAGCACGTAAAGGACTTCCTTTCGGCGGCGGAAAACGTCAAGAATATAACGGTCGTCGAGGATTCCACGATCGATCGCGGCGGTTGCGTCATCGAGACGGAC
>DAOPXQ010000055.1:0-11050 GCA_035352395.1 Treponemataceae bacterium
TTCGCTCGCGGACGCGCCCTCCATCGAGCGCATCGTCACCCCGAGGTGCGCGCTCACCGCCGCCGAGTATCTCGCGTACGAGCGCGGTATGCACGTGCTCGTCGTGCTCACGGACATGACTAACTACTGCGAGGCCCTCCGAGAGATCTCCACAACGCGCGGAGAGGTTCCCGGTCGCAAGGGATATCCCGGATACCTGTACTCGGATCTCGCCGAGATCTACGAGCGCGCGGGCAAGATCAAGGGCTCGACGGGCTCGATCACGCAGATCCCGATCCTTACCATGCCCAACGACGACATCAGCCATCCGATACCCGACCTTACCGGATACATCACCGAGGGTCAGATCGTGCTCGATCGCGAGCTTTCGCAGCGCGGCGTTTACCCGCCGGTCGCGGGACTCCCGAGCCTCTCGAGGCTCATGAAGGACGGAATCGGGAAGGGCATGACCCGAGATGACCACAAGGACGTGTCGAGCCAGCTGTTCGCGGCGTACTCGCGCGTCAAGGGCATCCGCAACCTCGCGTCCATCATCGGCGAGGAAGAGCTTTCCGCGGCCGATCGCACCTACCTGAAATTCGGCGAGCGTTTCGAGCGCGAATTCCTCACGCAGGGCGAGTTCGAGAACCGCTCGATAGAGCGGACGCTCGATATCGGGTGGAGCCTTCTCTCGATGCTGCCGCGCGAGGACCTTTACCGGATCAAGGGTGAGCTCATCGACCGCTACATGCCGCGGGAGGGCGCGAATGGCTAGGCTTCAAATCGCGCCGACAAAGTCGAACCTCATCGCCGTCAAGGAACAGCTCTCGATCGCGCAGGACGGGTACGACCTTCTGGAGCAGAAACGCGAGATCCTCGTCATGGAACTCATGCAGATGGTGGAGCGGGTAAAGCTCCTCGAGACCGACATTGAGCGGCAGATCGAGCGCGCGTACCCGTCCCTCCGCCGCATGTTCATGGCCGTCGGCAGGGACCGCGCCGAACGGGTCGCCGGTACCGTGTCGTACGACTTCCTCTTCGAGGAACGGCGCGTGACCGTCGCGGGAATGCAGTTCCCCGGCCTTGCGGTAACGCTACCCGAGCCGCGGCTAGCGTACTCCTACCTTAATTCCTACGCGGACTGCGATCGCGTGACGATGGACTTCTTCGATCTGCTCAAGATGCTCACGGAGATGGCGTCGATCCGAACCATCGTGTGGCGCCTCGCGCGCGAGGTTAAGAAAACCCAGCGGCGCGTCAACGCTCTCGATAAGCAGGTAATTCCGCAGACAAGGGAGACGCGGCACTATATAGAGGCCGTGCTCGAGGAACGCGAGCGCGAGAACGTGTTCGTGCTCAAGTCGCTCAAGGCGAGGAACGGAGGTAATCAACGATGATTCAGCCGCTATTCAAGAACCTGCTCGTCATGGTAAACGGCACGGACGCCTCGATCAATGCGGCGAAATACGCTATTATCATGGCGAAGCACTATAAGTGCACCGTGCGGGCCGTGTACGTCGTGGACGTCGCGACCATCAAGATGCTATCCCTTAACCGGATATTCATCGAGGAAGAAAGCCGCGACTACGAGCGGAGCCTCGAGCAAAACGGCAAGCGCCACCTTTCGTACGTCGAGAAGATCGGCGAGGAAAAGGGCGTTCGCGTGGCCACCGAGCTCCGTAGGGGCGCGATCTGGTCCGAGATCGTCGCGTGCGCCGAGGAGAACGCGATCGACGCCATTTTGGTCGGCGCGAGCGGCTCGGAGACCGGCGGCGCGTACGGCGACCGAAACGAGTCGATCTCCCTGACGTTCAAATCGGTACTCGCGCACTCGCGGTGTTCCGTCCTCGTCGTGAGGGAGCCGAAGATAGAGCAATTATTCAAGTTGGCATGAGACCGACAAGGGAGACAATACCATGCGCGTGGCGCTTATTTCTTTTTGCCCCCCGGGCAACCAAAAGACGGCGGAGATACTCAGGCGACTCGGGGAGTCGGCCGCGCAGTCCGGTAACCAGATAGACCGCATAGACGGAAACGTCGATTTGAGCGGGACAAGGCTCACCGCGTACGACTATATCGCCGTCGTCGCCGTCCCCGTAGGCGCGTTTGGCGGGAAGGTTTCCCCCCGCGTCGCCGAGTACCTCGAGGTTTCCGGCAATGTCGTATCGAAGAAGGGCTGCGCCCTCGTGATTAAGTCCGCCTTCGGCTGCGAGGGCGCCTGCCATTCGCTCATGGACGCGATGGAATCGCAGGGAATTAAGCTTGACTATTTCGACGTGATTCGCGATCTCGATCACGCCGTCCTCGTCGGGACAAAAATCGGCTAAGGCACTGATGGAAGACTGTTATAGCCTCCTTGGCGTCAAGCCGTCGGCGTCCGCCGCCGAGATCAAGCGAGCCTTCCGCGCGAAGGCGAAGGGCCTGCATCCAGACATTCCGGAGAACGCCAATTCAGTCGACGCGGAAGAGCGCATGCGCGCGCTTATACTGGCGTACGAAACCCTTTCCGATCCCGGGCGTCGAGCCGAATTCGACTCCACGTACGCTCAATTCAGAAGCCGGCCGGGAAACGAAACCGGAGGCTTTAACTATCGCCTCTGGCTGCTCGCCCGGACCGACAGCGAAAGCCGCGCGAAGCTCATTTTCTTCGACCTTCTGCACGAGCTTGAGGAAGAGGCCGTGCGCGAATACGGCGAGCGCCGGTCGGCCCCGGGCTCGTTTAACCTCGCGGATTATTTCGACCGCGAGGATTTCATGGATTGCGGGTTCATCCTCGCCGAGGAGCTTTCCTTTCGCGGGGATTTTTACGAGTCGTTCCTGCTCGTGGCCGAGGTAATCCGCCTCGAGCGCGCGAAGCCGTACTTCCGGCATTTCTTCCCCGAGGTGCTAATTATGGCGCGCGACCTCGTGCGGAACGGAATACCGGGCTCCGTTCCCGACGAACTCGTGCTGGACTGCATGGAAACCGCGCTCGAGCTTGGCCTCGGGAAGCGCGACGACGCGTTCGCCCTAAAGACGATGGCCGCGGCGTACGAGCGGCTCGGGGATATGTATACGGCGCGCCTTTGCCTCGCGGAAGCCCTCAGGCTTGACCCGAAGATGAACGGCGTGCGCGAACTTAAGAGAAAGATTGGAGGCATGGAATGATACGCATCAAGAATGAACGACAGATCGATGGCATCCGCAAATCCTGCAAGACGCTTGCGCGTCTGTTCAAGGCACTTATCCCGATGGTGCAGGAAGGGGTAACGACCGCCGATCTCGACGCCTTTTGCGTCGACTTCATAAAAAAGGCAGGCGGAAAGCCCGCCTGGTACGCGGAGAAATTTCCCGGCGCGGCCTGCATCTCGGTAAACGAGGAAGTCATCCACGGGATTCCCTCGAAGAAAAAGACGATCAAGAACGGCGATCTCGTATCGCTCGACATCGGCATAGACCTGGGCGGCTATATCAGCGACGCAACCGTGACGGTCGCCGTCGGCGAGATCGGCGCGCGGGAGCGCGAGCTTCTCGACGTGACCAAGCGAAGCCTAGACGCCGGTATCGCGGCCTGCAAGGCGGGTAACCGGATCGGGGATATCTCCCGGGCGGTTTTCGACGTCGCGAACGGCGCCGGCTTCGGCGTCGTTTACGAGTACTGCGGCCATGGCGTCGGGCTCGGGGTTCACGAGGACCCGCAGATACCGAACGTCCCCGAGCGCGGCCCGAATCCGCGAATCGTGCCCGGCATGGTCCTCGCGATCGAGCCGATGATCAATCTCGGCACGGCGGACGTCGACCTCCTGGACGACGATTGGACCGTCGTCACGGCCGACCGCAAGCCTTCCTGCCACATGGAACACACCGTCGCCGTGTTTCAGGACCATACCGAGATCCTGACGATGCTGAATCCCGGGGAAGAGTGACTCTGTAACCAAACGTCCCGATTTTCGTTACATTAGATATGATAACGGACCATACATCAGGAGGATCCATATGAGCACATTGTCCAGAAAGGCGGGGCGAATCGCCCTCGTTTCCGGCTGCGCCATTCTCTGCTTTTCGCTCGTGGCCTTTTTCTGCTCCACGAAGCCGGGTTCCGCGCAGACCGCGTTCGCCGACTCGGGTTCGATGCAGAGTACGCCGATTCCCGCCGACTCCATCTCCCTTCTGGAAGGGATGCAAAAGGCGAATCGCGCCATAGCCGGTTCCATACTGCCGTCGGTGGTTACCCTCGACGTCGTGGAAACCAAGACCGTCGACAACAATCAGATGAACGGAATCCCCAGGTTCTTCTTTGGCGATCCCCAGGGCGGCGAGGAGAACGGTTCCCCGCAACAGCGCGAGTATAAGGCCGAGGGCCTCGGCTCGGGCGTTATCGTCAGGCGCGTCGGCAAGCTGTATTACGTACTGACGAACCAGCACGTCGCCGGCTCCGCCAACGAGATATCCGTCAAACTCTACGATGGGCGCGAGTTCAAGGGCAAGCTGATCGGCGGCGACGACCGCAAGGACATCGCCCTCGTCTCGTTCGAGTCGGACGACGCCGCGATACCCGTCGCGAAGATGGGCGACTCGGACGGCGTCGTGACCGGCGACATCGTGTTCGCGGTTGGCTCGCCGCTTGGTTACATGTCGTCCGTCACTCAGGGAATCGTCAGCGCCGTCGGACGAAACGGCGGGCCGAACAATAATATCAACGACTTCATTCAGACCGACGCCGCGATCAACCAGGGAAACTCAGGCGGACCCCTCATCAATATCTACGGCGAGGTAATCGGCATAAACTCATGGATCGCCTCGTCCTCGGGCGGCTCGCAGGGTCTCGGGTTCTCCATCCCCATCAACAACGTGAAAAAACCGATTGACGATTTCATCGCGGGCGGCAAGATAAAGTACGGCTGGCTCGGCGTGTCCCTACTCGACGCGAACAAGGACCTGCTCGCGGATCTCGGCATCAAGGACATGAAGGGAGCGCTTGCGTCGCAGGTGTTCATCGGGTCCCCCGCGGAGAAGGGAGGGATCATCCCCGGCGACTTCATCGTCTCGCTTAACGGCAAGGACGTGAAGACCGTAGACCAGCTCGTTCGCGACGTCGGCGACCTCGAGGTCGGCCAGCAGGCGAAGTTCCGCCTTATCCGCGCCGGAAAGGAAATGACCGTCACGGTGAGGATCGAGGAGCGCAGCGAGAGCACGGTCTCCGATTCCAGCAAGTTCTGGCCGGGCTTCATGCCCTATTCGCTCAACGACGATGTCCGCAAACAGCTTAAGCTCGACGCCGCGCAGAAAGGGGTGTTCGTCGTTAACGTTCAGACAAAGAGCGCCGGGGCCGTGATGGGCCTACAGGCCGGCGACGTGATCGTCAAGATAAACGATAAGGAAGTCGCGGGACTTGCCGATTTCTACGCTAAGCTTTCGGAAAAGGGCGTGAAGGAAGTTTGGTTCGACGTTCTGCGCGAGGGACAAACCGTCTCCACCATGCGCTATAAACGCTAACGCCGCCATCGTAGGCCGGCCCGCGCCTCGCGCGGGCCGGCTTTTTTTCCCTTGAGCAATCGGCCAAAAAAGGTTAAAGTTAACGATACAAGAGGTTTTGTATCGCCATGCAGAAAGAATTCCTTTCATACGAAAAGGTCCGCAATAACGCCCTGAAAATGGCCTATCGGATCCACCAGGACGGTTTCATACCGGACGTCATCTACGTCTCGCTACGCGGCGGGGCGTATCTCGCCAACGTGATCAGCGAATATTTCAAGATCGTCAGAAAGGATTGCCATCCCGTGCTGTACGCGGCCGTCGTCGCCCGTTCGTATTCGGACGTGCGCCAGAGGGATCGAGTCATGGTTGACGGTTGGACCTATTCCCCGGAGCACCTTAGGCACGGGGACAAAATTCTCCTCATCGACGATATCTTCGACACCGGCAAGACGATAAACCATCTCGTGGAGATCCTCATCGAGAAAGGTATCCCTCGCAACGACATCAAGGTCGCGGTTCACGATTATAAGTATTTCTCGTTCCATGAGGAACAGCTGCCGATTCAGCCGGACTACTGGTGCCGCAAGCACGTCATCGAGAAGCCGGAGGACGACCGCTGGATCCATTACATGAGCCATGAGCTTATCGGCCTTTCGGAAAAGGAACTCGAGGAACACTATTACCGGGACGATCCCGAACTCAGGCCGATTCTTTCGGTGCTCAACGGAAAGAAATGACCGGAAAAAGACGCCGGCCGTCAGGGAAAATCCTCATCGCGCTGGCGTTTTTATTGGCCTTCAGTCGCTCATCGGCGTGGGCCAGCCCAAATCAGTCGATCGTGCCGTCTGTGCCTCCGGGATCGTATTCGGTCCCGCAACTGATAAGGTTCGCGATTCCGGCGGGTACGCGACTCGTCGCGCGCGTCGACGGCGCGGAACCCCGGGAGCTAGACGCCCCGATTCTCCTTTCCGCCGACTTCCGTGGCGAGCGGTCTTATACGGTCGAGGCCGAACTCCGTTCACTCGGTCCCGATGGGACCGTGCTCGGCAACGCGCGATTTTCGTGGACTATCGATCGCAAGCCGCCCGCCGCGCCGGTCTTTTCGGCAAAGCCCCTCGAATCCGGGTATCAGCTTACCGTTTCGATCGATGAGCCCGGAACCGTATCCTGCCTTCTCTATAACGAATCATCGCGCTCGCTCGCGAGAGAGAGCCTTCAATCCGGCTCATCGGTCTTCGTCCCCGAGGGAACGAGCGTCTGCGCATGGGGAACCGATCTCGCCGGAAACTCAGGTAAAGTATCATCTCCCGATCCGTCCATTTTCGCGGCGGCCGCGGCTCCGTTCAGAATCCTCAGTCCCGTCGCCGGCACTTGGGCAAATCCCCAGGCGCTCGTCATCGAATCGGGACCGGGCGTCGATATTTATTATTCGCTTGATGGATCGGATCCCGCAACCTCCGGTCTTGACTACTCGGGGCCCGTTCAACTGGAGCCGAAGGAACGATCCGTGCTTCGAGTGGCCGCGATCGACGCCTCGGGAAACGTCCGTTCGGGTTCGGTTTCGTTTTCCGTTAAGCCGTCGGGCGACGGGAAATTGCCTGGATTGAAGACCGACTCAGGTCTCATCGACACGAAGGAATTCGGCGAGATCGCGGTGCCGGCGGGCTTTCTCTGGTCGGTCGGCGACTCCGTTCCCTCGAACGCAGGCGGCGCGACGGTAGTGTTCTCCGCGGTCCGCGGGATGGTTCAGTATCATCCGCTGCTCGTGACCGACGGCGAGTTTTCCTGGCGCTGGATCTGCGTCAGCGGCACCGGTGCCGCGAAACCTGCCGCTGAGAATCCAATCGTCGCGGATACCGCCACTCAGGCTACCGCAGCCGCGAACCCATCGCCCGCCGAAACGCCGGCTACCAATACGACGGCGAAGCAACCTGTCGTGTCGATTTACGATTGGCATTTCATCGGGATCTCGTGGGATGACCCGGTGTATGTCTCTCGCGACAAAATCCATTGGCAACGGCTTCTCTCTCCTGTCATGGATGAGCGCGATCGCGACTCTGAGCTGTTCTGGTTTTCGGAAGGGTGGAAGGAAGGAGAGGTCCAAAGGATCGAACTGCCGAAGAAACCCCTGCTTGTCGGGTTACCCCCGTCGCCGAGCACGGCGAATCCCGTGGTGCTCTCGATCGGCGACGCGCGCTATACGGCGCGATACGAGGTTTCCTCCGGCATCTGCCCGTCAAAGCCCTCCGCAGAAAGCCCCGAGCTCGCGAGCGGGCTTCTGCTTGAGGTACCGCAAGGCTCGTCGACCCCATTCAGCGTGCGCGTGATCGCGGAGCATGATGGGATCGCGCATGGCGAGCTTTGTGCCTCTTTTTTCCTCGACAGAAAGATACCCCGCGAGCCGTCGCTTGGCATCGACCCAAAACTGGCTCACTCGCGCCTTCCGGTAAGGTTTACGCCCACCGGGGAGGATATGCTCCAGATATCGATCGTCCCTTCGTCGTTTAGCCGCGACGGGGCGGCGTTTATCCTTGAAGGCGATCCCGATAGCCCCATTGAGTACGCCGTCAGCGCGTTCGCGGTGGACGCCTCGGGAAACGTAAGCAAGACGGTGAAGCAGAATGTGACGGTTGACCTTAACGCGATATACGTGGACTCTGCCGCGCGGGTAGAGGGCGTTCGCGACGGAAGCCTACAGGCGCCGTACGAAAGCCTTGACGACGCGCTTGATCGCGTCGTTGGTCTTTCCCGATGCAGGATACGCGTCGCGGGTCAGGCTTCCCTCGCGCGACGCCATTTCCTTTCGTGCTCCGTTTCCGTCGACGCCCGCGACGCGGTAATCGAGGCGGGTCCTGACGCGCTCATCCGCGCGGACGGCGCCGACCTTTCCGTGCGCGGCGGTAAAATCATTCAGCGCGCCGACGGTGACCAACCATCGGCCTTGCTCGTTTCTTCGGGACAAACCGGTACGTTGATCGAGATGCGCGGCGGGGCCCTGGCGCTCGACGGCGTGGAGATCGACTCCTCTCGCGCGCGCACCGGGCCGGCGATCAAGGCGATCGGCGCGACCGTATCGTGCCGGTCGTCGGTTTTCTCGCTGTCCGCGCCCGAGTACGCGCTTCTTTTCGAGATGCGATCCTCGTCGCTTGGCATCGACGCGTGCAAGATTACCGCGCGGGGCGAATCGGTAACCGCGATCTCGCTCGTATCCTCTCGCCTTAGCCTTAAGGCCTCATCCCTAACGCTCGTTCCCGGGACGGCCTCCCGCGCCGTCGAGGCATGGCTATCGCGCGTTGAGGCCTCCGACACGTCCTTTGACCGCGTCGTCGCCCCGAATTCGCGAAGGAAAGCGAATCGCGATACGGCGTTTTTGATCGACGGAGCGAGCGAATTGCGGCTTGAGCCCAATGTCGCCTTGAGCGGTTTTTGGCGCGAGATTCCCGAGGGTCTGAAGTGAGCGCCGTTCGCCTTACGTGCGGGCTTGATGAGGCGGGCAGGGGACCGATGGCCGGTCCCGTATGCGCTGGGGCCGTGATCCTTCCCGATGGGTTCGACGTTTCGATACTCGACGACTCTAAAAAACTGACCGAAAAAAAACGCGACGCCGCGATGCGGGAAATTCTCCTTAACGCGCGCTCGTGGGGAATCGGCTGGGCCTCGGCGGCTGAGATCGATACTATTAACATACTGCAGGCTTCGCTTCTCGCGATGACCCGCGCGTACGAAGAGATGCTCTCTCGCCTATCCGCGCGCGAGGGCGCGTTCGTTCCGGGCGACATCGACGCGATCGTCGATGGACTGTATTGCCCCGCGATCGAGTCGGGAAGCGTGAAGGCCCTGCCGAGGGCCGATGGCGAATTTCCGGAGGTAATGGCCGCGTCCATTCTCGCGAAGACCGCGCGCGACCGGATGATGATTCGGTACGGGTGGCTGTATCCCGAGTACGGTTACGATCGCCACAAGGGATACCCGACGGCCGATCACATTAGGGCTTTAAAAGAAAACGGGCCTTCCCCGATACAGCGGACTACGTTCCGTCTGAAGGGAGAAGGCCAGCTGCGCCTTTTTTAGGCACGGGGCTTGAACCGTTCTTTAGTATTCTTTTTTCTGGTCTTTCTTCGCGATGACCTTAACCCGTCTTGGGGTTGTCTTCGCGGGTCTGTCCTGCTCGACGGCCTTCCTGCCATCGGCCGACCGGCGACCGTCCGCGGCGCCTTCCGCCGGCTTTCTGCGCGGCGCGCTGCGCTTTTTCAGGGTCTCGCCCTTTTCGGCGGCTTCCTTGAGTCGGGCCTTGTGGTTCTTCTCGATGAACTTCAGGGTGTTCTCGAGTCCCTGCAGGAATTTCTGCATATCGTCCTCGAATACCACGATGGCGTGTCGGTCAAACGCCGCGCCCTCAGTGTTCTTGCTCTCCACGACCTGGAGAAATACGTCGCCCGTCCGGTTTTCCTTCACGTTGAAGAAATATGTCCGGTTATCGAGCGAGACGTCGGTTGTAAAGAGTTCTCCGCGTACACCCATTTCGTTCCTTCCTTAAAGACCGTATACTACAGTATTTTGGCGTCAGCCTCAAGTACCATGCGGGTAAGCCAGGCAAGGAGTTCCCTCTCGACGCGCGCGTCGCCGCCTTTCGCGTCGGCGAGGATGCGGAATACCGGTTCGGTTCCCGAGCCGCGAAGCCAGATGAATCCCGCGGGAGAGTTCGAGGAATCGAGGAATTGAACCTTTAGGCCACCTTTACCGGATGCGCCAAAGTCCCCGATCCCCCTCGTCTCCCTCGTTCCATTATTCGCGATGGCGACCCAGGATGCAAATCCGTGGCGCGACATGAGCTCGTCTTTTTTCGCCTCCCATTCGCGGAGAAAGACGCGCTGGAAGCGGCGCTTGAGTTCCGCGTGGTCGGTCGTCGATATCTTCAGCATGGCGTCCTTCTCGAAAACCGAGGTAGTGACGAAGGCGGGTAGGGTCGCGATGATGTCGGCAAGGGTAAAATTATCGTTCGCGGCATCCGCCTGCCCCGAGAGGCGGAGCCAAATCCTGAACAGGCCCGGGCGCGATTCGTCCCCGCGAAGCACGAGCAGTTTGAGAAGCGCGCACACGGTGTTCAGCGGGTCGCGCACCGCGGACGGGTGCGTGATGTTTCCGCCGTTGGAACCCTCGCCGAGGATACGCACGATCGAGCCCGAAGAGCGGGCCTCGCGCGCGAGGTTTACGACGTTTGCCTCGCCGACCTCCGCCCGGAGCACGCTTGCGCCAAAGGCTTTCGCGATCGCCTCGATGCGGAGCGAAGTCGGGTCGTTCACCGCGACGGCGACCGGCGGCGTCGCCTTGCCGTCCTTGACGGACACGATGCCGCGATACACGAGATCCGAAAGCTCCGCGATGACCGAAAGCGCGAAAACCTCCTGCGCCTCGAGGGCTTTTGCGCATCCCTCTTTCTCGTTCCAGTACACGATGTTTCCGCGGTCGCCGTCGCAGTCCGGGACGTAACCGAGGCTCGCGTTTCTCTCGTCCGGGGTACTCCCCTCGGCCCTGAGCCGTTCGATCTCCCTCGCGCAATACGAGAGGCTCTCGCCCGCGGGAACGATGCGGTGGGCAATATCTCGGGCTTTTT
>DAOPXQ010000056.1:0-10712 GCA_035352395.1 Treponemataceae bacterium
AGCCCGAAAATACCTGGAAGGGCGACATGTATCGCAGGAGATGATCAAAAAATTCCGTATTGGGTATTCCCCCGCGGATCGTCGATGGCTGCACTCATTTTTGACCAAAAAGGGGTATTCCTCGGATTTTCTCGAAAAGTCGGGACTATTTTCCAAGAATTACCGCGAAAGCGCCTTTTTTAGCGACCGGTTGATGTTCCCCATCAATAACCGTAAAGGACAGGTTGTCGCATTCGGAGGGCGTATTCTGGAAGGCGATGGTCCCAAATACCTGAACTCCGGGGATCTTCCGCAATATAAAAAGGGAGAAACCCTTTTCGCCTTCGACCATGCCCTGCCTGAGATCAGGTCAACCAAGTCGGTTATCTTTTGCGAGGGCTACATGGACGTTCTCGCCTGGCATCAGGCGGGAGTCTCCCGAGCCGTGGCTCCTCTCGGTACCGCCTTTACCCCGGAACAGGCCAAACTCGTGCGTTCATTCGCCGAGACGGTGTATCTTTGCTTTGATTCGGACGAGGCGGGCCAAAAGGCCACGTTCAAGGCAATTCTGCTTTGTAGGCAGTTTGGTTTCGACGTACGCGTTATTGAGATCAAAAACGGCAAGGATCCTGCCGATATTTTATTAAATGAGGGTCCAGACGCATTGAAAAGTATACTTGATTATTCTATAATAGATCTGGATTATCTCGTACTGACCGCAGGAGCGCGGTTTGATACGGGCAGTCCCGAAGGGAAAACCCGTGCCTCGGCCTTCATGTTTCCATACATAGAAGTCCTGGAATCCGATATACAAAGGGAGTCTACGATTAACCGGCTTTCAGCCGCGTTCGGAATAAGCGAAAAGGCGTTGTTATCCGACTATCAAAACAGGAAACAACCGCGGCCCGTCATAAACCCAAAGGGTCAAGAAGCGTCCGAACGGCCGAAAACACAGAATATCAGGAGAAACGCCGAATTGCGCGCCGTACTCGCGGTCGCGGCAAATACCGGTTTTTTCCCGTTAATGCGGTCTAGTCTGGCTTCCGATGATTTCGAGGATCCCGCGGCAAAAGGCTTGTTCATCGTTCTTGAGGAATGCTATCGCACGGGCACCACGTCGTACGACGGCATTCTTTCGCGCTGTACCGATGATTCCATGCGCGCTCTGGTCACCGAAACGGTGATGAACGGCGAATTCGCCGATAACGCGCAAAAGGTCGTCGAGGACAGCATCGCGTTGGTTCGGCGCAACGTGCTCGAACGGCGAAAGACGCGACTTTTGACCAGGATGAATATGCTGCGCGGCGGCGATCCCGAGGAAGTTCGAGCCGTCATCGAGATGATGGCCGAGAAGAAACGGATAGATGAAGAGCTTTCTAAATTGAAGGATATGAACGAATGACTGATCTCGCACTCGATCCGGCCGTCGTAAAGCTGCTGGATTATGCAAAAGATAAAAAAGTCCTGAGCTGGGACGAAGTCAACGACCTTTTGCCCGAAACTATCGTCAATACCGAGAAAATGGATCAGGTTCTCGTAATACTCGAGCAGAACAAGATCCAGATTCTCGAGGAAGACACAGTTACAGACGAAGAAGTCGCGGAAGAAAGCAAAAAACCCCAGGAAGCGGACAGAAAACGCCTTGTCTATAGCGACAAGGATTCGTCTATCGACGACCCCATACGCCTGTACCTCCGCGAAATCGGCAAGGAAAACCTCCTTACAGCCGAACAGGAAGTCGAGCTTTCCAAGAAAATGGAAGACGGCGAGAACATCATCAAGGACGTCATCAAGAACTCCGGAATGATCATCCCGGAGTTTTACGGCATCGCCCAGAAGGCGTTCTCAAAGATCGATCCCCACGAAAGCTCGAAGCCCCGCAAGGAGCTTAACGAGGAAATGGCCGAGAAGCGCCGCCTAAAACAGCTTTACGGCGAAACCCTCAAGGCTGTCCTTCCTGACATGAAACAATACATGGCCCTGAAAAAGCGCCTCTATGAGCGCGATCAGGTGACCAATATCCAGGAAGACCCCGAACTGGTCGAGATCCGGAACCGCATCCTTCCCGTACTCCAGAACACGGAGCTTCAGTCGGAGGAAATCGAGCGCTTCTCGGAGAAGTTCATCGAGGCCACCCGCAAGATCCGCGAATATCGGAGACGGCAGGAGAAAAAGGAAAAGGAACTCCGCCTCGCGGACTACGGCGAGCTCCGAAACCTCGGCAAGCGCCTCGCCATCGCGCGCGAGCGCGCGAAACTCGAGCAGGAACTCGGGATTAACGCCAACGACATAAAAGAGATCTATACCCAGATCCAGGTCATTAACCGCAAGCTCCGCAGGCTCGAGTACGATTTCGAGAATTCAGTCGAGGATATCATCTCGATGGCGCGCGAGATCCATCGCGGACGCGTGATGATGAAGAGCGCGAAGGACCGGCTCATTAACGCCAACCTCCGCCTCGTAGTCTCGATCGCGAAAAAATACACGAACCGCGGGCTTCATTTCTTCGACCTCGTGCAGGAAGGCAATATCGGCCTCATCAAGGCGGTCGAGAAATTCGAATACCGGAAAGGCTATAAATTCTCCACTTACGCGACCTGGTGGATCCGCCAGGCGATCACGCGCTCCATTTCCGACCAGGCCCGCACGATACGCGTACCGGTGCATATGATCGAGCAGAT
Source organism: Treponemataceae bacterium (assembly GCA_035352395.1). Lineage (GTDB taxonomy): Bacteria > Spirochaetota > Spirochaetia > Treponematales > Treponemataceae > Teretinema. Next base: position 2,661 of record DAOPXQ010000056.1, read on the forward strand.
TAACAAGGTCGTCCGGGAAAGCAGGCAGCTTATGCAGCGCCTGGGCCGCGAGCCCACCGACGAGGAGATCGCCGATCAGCTTGGATGGAACGTAAGCCGCGTTAAGCAGGTCAAGAACGTCGCGCGCGAGCCCATCTCCCTCGAAACGCCGATCGGCGAGGAGGAAGATTCCCTCCTTGGCGATTTCATCGAGGACAAGGACGTGGAGAATCCCGCCAACCAGACCGCCTTCACGCTGCTTCAGGAGCAGCTTAGGTCCGTGCTTTCGACCCTGCCTCCCCGAGAGCAGGAAGTTCTCAAGATGCGCTTCGGGCTAGACGACGGATACTCGCTCACCCTCGAGGAGGTTGGGCTCTATTTCAACGTAACGCGCGAACGCATCAGGCAGATAGAGGCAAAGGCATTGCGAAGGCTGCGCCATCCAAGGCGAAGCCGCAAACTCAAGGATTATCTCGATAATTAATTTAGGAACAAGAGGGGAAATGATATGGTAATGACAGAAGTTTTGGACAAGCTCAAGGCGCTTCAGGATATCCTCGCCCAGAAAAACAAGGTTGAGGCCTCGATTCAGGATGCCCCGAAGCTCCTTTCTACCCAGGAAGAGCTTCTCGCCCGGCTTAAGAAAGGCTATATCGAGAAGAACGAGCAGTACGAAACGATTCGTCAGCATCTTGCCGAGCTCAAGACCCAGCTTTTCGAGGCCGAAAGCTCCCGCGAGAAGGCCGAGAAGTCCATGGATACCATCACCACCCAGCGCGAGTACGAGGCGCTCGACAAGGAAATTAAGGACGCCGGAGAACGCGAGCAGACGGTTCGCAAGGACCTTCAGAAGGAAGAGCACGCTTACCAGGAACTCGACGAGGACCTCAAGCGCGAGGAAGCGTTGATTAAGCAGCAGGAAGAGGAACTCGGGGAGCGCAAGGAAAAGCTCGCCGCCGAGATCTCCGCCATGAACAGCGAGCTGAGCGACCTTAAGAAAGCCGAGGACGAGGTTTCCCCCGGGATCAATCCCGAGACCAAGTTCAAGCTTGAGCGCATTATCAAGAGCAAGCAGGGCGTCGGCATCGTCGCCATTCACGGAAACGTCTGCACCGGCTGTCACATGATCCTTCCCGCCCAGTTCGCCAACGAGGTTCGCATCGGCGACAAGATCGTGTATTGCCCGTACTGCAGCAGAATCCTCTATTACGTCGAGAATCTCGAGGGAGAGAACGAGTTCTTTAACGAGGAAGACGCCGGAAGCCTCTCCGACCTCGACGATTTCATGGAAGAGGACGAAGACGAGGACGAGGACGGCGAAGAGGAAGAAGAAGCCGGCGACGAGAAAATGGACTACGAAGAGTAATTTGGCAGAGGGCAGTTGGGGCCGCCGGGAGAAACCCTTTCAGGGTTTTTCTTGGAGGAAAGTCCGGGCTCCGTCGGAAATGATGCCGGTTAATGACCGGGCGGGGGATTCTCAAGAATCCCTCGACAGATAGCGCCACAGAGAATAAACCGCCCCGAAGTTCCCGCGAGGGCGCCTTGAGGTAAGGGTGAAAAGGCGGGGTAAGAGCCCACCGCGGTTTCGGTAACGGACCGGCATGGCAAGCCTCATCAGGAGCAAGGTCAAGCAGTAAAGGGTGTCCGACCCAATGGGCGGTGTTTCCGCTATGGGCGTTTTTCGGGCAACCGGGAAACCCCAAGCCGAGCCTACGGTTCGGCCAATTTACGGGTTGGCTGCGAAAGAATCGCGGTAACGCGCATTCGTGAGATAGATGGTCCCAGGCGAGGTCGACCTTAACGGGTCGACTTCTCTTACAGAACCCGGCTTATTAGCCCTCTGCTTTTTTTTATATATCATCGAGGAACGCAGTTTATGATTAGACGACGCGACAGAAAATTCTTGCTTACAGGGCGGAGAAGCTTTTTTTCTTCGGGTGCCGTTATCGCCGTCTGCGTGATCGCTTTTGCCGTTATCTCGATCGTTTCGATCGCGTTCGTCCGAAAGGCCTATTTCAACGTTCCCTCGATTTCTTCCCTTTATTCTGATTGGAACGCCGGATCTTACGGCGCCGTTTACGAACACTCCGGGCAGATTCTGGATAAGCATCCCCTCGATGGAGCCGCGCTCGCCATGCATGGGTTCTCGGGGTATTATCTTTTTACCGAGCAAACCGACCCGTCGGTCGGTCAGGTCTATCTTTCCTCGTCGATCAACTCACTTCGCAACGCATGGTATCGCGTCTCGGATTCCGAAAAACCGCAAATAGCGTATGTCCTTGGCAAGGCCTATTATCAACGTGGGTATTATTACGCGGATCTTTCGATGAAATACCTCGACTACGCCTATAAGGCCGGGTTCCGCAACGACGACCTCGCCGAATTTCGCGGGTTGGCCGCATCGCTCGTCGGAGACTATCAAACCAGCGTCGCGGCTTTCACCGAGGCCTTGTCGTCTAAGCCTTCAGATCTTCTTTTGTTTACGCTGGCCAAGACCTATCTCAAGCTGAACGACGCGGGTAAAGCGAAGCAATATTTCTACGAAACGGGACGGATGACTCAGGACGAGCTATTGCAATTCAAGTGCAAATTCGAGATCGGGCAGATCTTGGTCGCCGAGGGAAAGTACGACGAGGCCCTGTCCGAATTCAACACTATTCTCGAAAAAACCCCGAATTCTGCTGACGCGCATTATGGACTTGGTGTATTATATGAAACTCAGGGAGACCTGATAAAAGCCAGGGCTGAATGGCGAAAGGCCGTGAAGGCCGACCCCGTGCACGCCGGCGCAAGGCTCAAGCTAGAAAAATAGATAAGGGCGAATATTCGGAGGACTGCTTGTATGGGATTCTTTAAAAACCTTTCTGCCGACATCGGAATAGATCTTGGCACCTGTAATACCCTGATTTACGTTCGGGGAAAGGGCATCGTCGTCAATGAGCCCTCCGTCGTGGCCGTCGAGCGCGGCACCAAGCGCGTCGTCGCGGTAGGCGCCGAGGCAAAACGCATGCTTTGGAAGACCCCCGGAAACATCATAGCAATTCGTCCTCTTAAGGACGGCGTCATCGCGGACATGGACACGACGGAGAAAATGATCCGCTATTTCGTGTCGAAGATCATGCCGCGTCACGGACTTATCAAGCCGCGTATGGTAATAGGAATCCCCAGCTGCATCACCGACGTCGAGAACCGCGCCGTAAAGGAAAGCGCGTTTAAGGCCGGCGCCCGAGAGGTTCAGGTTATCGAGGAATCGCTCGCGGCCGCGATCGGCGCGCAGATCCCGATCCACGAGCCAGCCGGACACATGATATGCGACATCGGCGGCGGAACGACCGAAGTATCCGTTATCTCGCTTGGCGGCATGGTCGTCACGAACGCCATCCGCCTTGGCGGCGACGAATTCGACCAGGCGATCATCAAGCACGTTAGATCAGTACATAACCTCATTATCGGCGAGCAGACCGCCGAGCGGCTCAAGATAGAGATCGGCAACGCCTCCCCGGAAAAAAACATCGAGAAGGTCGAGATCAAGGGCACCGACGCCATTACCGGCCTGCCGCGCCGCCTCGAGATCGATTCCGTCGAGGTCCGCGAGGCCCTCAAGGACCCGATCACCCAAATCGTCGAGGAAATCAAGCGCACTCTCGCGCAGACCCCCCCCGAACTCGCGGCGGACATCGTCGAGCGCGGTATCGTAATGACCGGCGGCGGCGCGCTGCTTAAGGGACTGCCGAAGCTGATCTCGAAGGAAACGGGAGTGCCCGTCATCCTCGCCGAGAACCCCATGGATTGCGTCGCGATCGGCGCCGGACAGTATTACGACGTATTCAAGGATATGTCCATTGACCGGAGCGTCTACGACAATCTGAACAGCTAATGCAAAAGCGCAATTTGCCATTCAAATTCCACCTCGAATCATTCATGCTTGCGATATACCTGTTGTTTTCGGGTATATTGCTCGCTTTTTCTTCGGGCGGGTTTATCGTCAATTTCAGGGATATCGGTTTTTCCATTATGTCCGGCGCGCAACGCGGCGTTTATTCGGTCTCGGCCTTCTGTGCCGGAACCGTGACCGCGATCAGCGAACTTTCCGAACTTAAGCAAAAATATTCCGACTTGCAGAGAAAGCTCGAGGACTACGAGCTTCTTCAGCGCTCCAATGCCGACATCAGGCTCGAGAACGAGCATCTTAGGCAACTTTTGGGATTCACCGAACAGTTGACCGTCAAAAACATTCCCGCGGAAATCATCGGACGCGACCCCAACAATCTCTATTCAGCGATAACGCTTAACCGAGGGGCGCGCCACGGAATCAAGAAAAACATGCCCGTGATCTCGTTCCAGGACGGCAATACCGGCCTCGTCGGAAAGGTCGTCCAGGTTGGGCGATCGACTTGCCTCGTAATGCCGGTTTACGACTATCAGTGTTTCGTGTCGTCCCGTCTCGAGACGACGCGGTACGACGGCTTGATAAACGGGCAGGGGAGCGATGAGCTTCCGCTCGTCATGAAATACGTGAAAAAACGCGCCCGCGAGGAGATCAAGATCGGCGACAGGATAATGACCTCGGGGGAGAATCGCAACTATCCCGGCAATATCCCGGTCGGGCTCGTTTCCGGCATTCGGGGCCTGGACTACGAAACCTCCCTTGAGCTCGACGTCGTTCCGGTCATCGATTTCTCGCGGCTTGAAGACGTTTTCGTGCTGGATATGGAATCGCAATCGGGGGACAGGGAATAATGGGACGCACTATCGTTTGGACCGGCGTCACGGCGCTGTTTTTTTCTTTATTCGAGGCGGCGATACTCTCCAACCTCGCGTTCCTTCCGGCGGTTCCGGACCTCGTCCTGCTCCTGGTCGTTTACGTCTCCTTCAAAAACAACTCCATGACGGGCGCCACGTCGGGTTTCATCACTGGGCTATTTCTGGATTTCCTTTCGGCTTCGCCGGTGGGGCTTAACGCTTTCACGAAGTCGCTGACGGGCTTTATCGCCGGGAAATTCTCCGGCTCCTTCAATCTCGACAAGATTCTCATTCCAGCGCTCATGGGCCTAGCGGCGACGCTCTTCAAGGCGCTCGTAACCTTCGTGCTCTCGCTCTTTTTCGGTTCGCAAATCCTCGTTTACGGGATTTTTGACGCGACCCTTTGGCTGGAGGTACTCGTCAATATGGTATGCGCGCCGATGGTATTCGCGCTCCTTGGTCTTTTCCCGACTTTTTTCTGCGATAGCCCGAGGAACGATGAATGAGCAAGGGAGATTCCCGTTCGGCGAAGCTCACGTTCCTGACCGTGGTCGTATTCGGCGTGATTGGACTGTATACGATCAAGCTTTTCTCGATGCAAATACTGCAGGGCGACGCGTATCGCCGGCGATCCCAGAATATCTCGCAGCGCTCCAAAAAGCTTCCCGCCCAGCGCGGTGAGATCTTCGACAGGAACGGGAACGTTCCCATGGTGCTCAACATCGACTCGTTCGCCGTGGACCTCACCCCGGGCGAGATACCGAAAGACTCTTTTTCCACTGTCATCTCGAAGCTCTCGGCGCGTCTTGGACTTTCGCCGACCGAAATCGAGGGTAAAATCCCCCAAAACCTCCGAAAGTCGTTTCAGTCATTCGAGATAAAGGCGAATGTCCCGTATTCCGACATTGCGTCGATCGCCGAAACGATTGACGAGCTCCCCGGCGTGTCGTGGCATTCAAAGCCAATAAGGAACTACGTCGAGTCCGGATCGATCGCGCACGTGCTTGGTTACGTGGGCGACATTACCCGCGAGGAACTTAAGCTCTTCTATAATAAGGGCTACACCACGAACAGCGTCATCGGAAAGTCCGGGATAGAAAAGCAATACGACGAAATCCTTCGCGGAAAGGACGGTTTCGAATTCAGGACCGTCGACGTGAAGGGACGCTATATCGAGAATAGCACGACGATTCAAGCGCCCGAGATGGGCAAGAATCTCGTGCTGACGATCGACCGTAAGATACAGCAGCTCGCGGAGGACGCGCTCGGCGAGCGAATCGGTTCCGCGGTCGTGCTTAAGGCGTCGACGGGCGAGGTCCTTGCCATGGTCTCGTATCCGTATTACGACCCGAACCTTTTCAGCATGGACAACGCGAACGATGAATACCAGCGCCTGCTCAACGACAAGAATAACCCCTTGCTAAATCGCGTCGTTAACGCGAGCTATCCGCCGGCGTCGACGTTTAAAATCATCATGACCACGGCCTTGCTGCAGGAAAAGGCGATATCGCCCGATAAGCGCATCGACTGCGACGGCGAGATCGAATACGGCGACCGTATTTTCCGCTGCCATATCAGAAGACCGGGCCATGGCCCACTCGATCTCAAGAACGCCCTCGCGCAGTCCTGCGACGTTTATTATTGGGTCGCGGGCCGCGATAACCTAGGCGTTGACCGAATCGCCGCGTATGCCGAGGATTTCGGGTTCGGAAAATCGGCCGAGATCGACCTACCAAGCCAGACCGAGGGTTTTGTCCCGACCCCGCAGTGGAAAGAGCGCCGTTTCCACGAACGATGGCTTGGCGGAGACACGATGAACATGGCGATCGGGCAGGGTTACGTGCTCGCGTCGCCGCTTCAAATGGCGGACACCGTCGCGATGGTGGTAAATAACGGTACCGTGTATCGGCCCCATCTATTAAGGGAAATCAGGGATCCCGCGTCAAACGCGGTTCTCATGACGACGGAGCCGACGAAACTCTTCGAGAGCAACATCTCGCCGGAGGTTTTCGCGCAGGTTCGCGACGATATGCGCTACGTGATCACGAACGGAACGGCGCAGTTCCCGATGAAGAATAAGATCGTGCAGCTTGCCGGCAAGACGGGAACCGCGGAGGTAGGGCTTTCGGACCACTGGCATTCCTGGATGGTCGCGTATGGTCCTTACGGCGCGCCGGCGGAGGACGCCATAGTCGTCGTCGTCATGGTCGAGGCCTCAAACTCATGGGAATGGTGGGCTCCGTACGCGACCAATATAATCTTCCAGGGCGTGTTCGCGGATCAGACTTATATGGAAGCGGTTGACGCGCTTGGATTCAGGTACCTGGCTGGCCCGCGGGGAAGGCAAGAATGAACCTCAAGAACTTCACTTATTTTGATTATTTTATCTTTCTGTCGACTATTCTCCTCACCACGATCGGCGTTTCGTTTATCTACTCGTCTGGCATAACGTCGGACGGGCAATCCCTGTCGAATGAGTATATTAAGCAAATTGTGTGGGCTCTCGCCGGGATCGTTATCATGCTGCTTTTCGCGATATCGGACTATCGCCGCATGGCGGACCGGACTTTCCTCATGTTCGCCATCGTGATTGGGCTTTTGCTCTACACGAGGATTTTTGGGCGTTACGTCAACGGCGCGAAGAGCTGGCTCGGGATAGGCGAGTTGGGCATTCAGCCCTCGGAGTTCACGAAGATAGTCTATATTCTGTATCTTGCGTACTATCTGGATCAGTCCGAGAATTCCGAGCCCCCCTTACGGCGGTTTTTAAAAGCCTGCGCTATTCTCGGCGTCCCGATGCTCCTCATTCTTTCGCAGCCGGACTTAGGTACGGCTTCCGTCTTTCTTCCGATTTTTCTCGCGATGTGCCTGATGGCGAACGTACCGCTTCGCTATATCGGACTGGTGTTCATCGGCGGAAGCCTGACGATCCTGTTTACGGTCCTCCCGATTTGGCAGGAAAAAATATTCAAGCACGCGATACCCGCGATTAAGATATTTACCGACATGCGCTTGACGCTTGGTACAGTCCTTTCGCTCGGGATCGTGACGGTCCTCGCGCTGATCGGCAGGTCGATATTCAAGACGAAGTACTATTACTGGATCGCGTACGCCACCGGTCTCGTAACCTGTTCCCTGATCCTTTCCGTGGGCGCCTCGCACGTGCTCAAGGAATATCAGATCATGCGCCTCATCGTGTTCCTGGACCCGAACGTCGATCCCTTAGGCTCCGGATGGAATATCATTCAATCGATTACCGCGATCGGATCGGGCGGCCCGTTCGGCATGGGGTTCCTTCACGGAACGCAAAGCCATTATCGCTTTCTCCCG